>JAQGHT010000480.1 GCA_028291565.1 Planctomycetaceae bacterium
CTAATTTCTGTGACCCCTGCCGGGGTCGTGGATGTCTGAGTTTTGTTGAAATAAAATCCGGAAGACGTCAATTTGGAGTCAATCCCGAATTTTCGTCTGCACAGGCGCAAGCCCCCTTTTGTCGAAAAAGAAAAGAAACCTCTGATTGAAGAGCTAGTGTCGCACGAATAGGACTGTTTCTTATGGTTGTGTGTTGTCGTGTTGACTCTTGTTTGTGCTCTTTTTGAGTGCACTTGTGCCCGGTTCTACTTTGCTGAGATTTTCGAATACGATGTAAACCGCTTGGTGATAAGTGATTACGCACGTCATAAAAATGCGTCCACGATTTGGCACGTTGCTTGCGTTAAGTGTTTCTCTCGTTAAGACCAAACAATCGGACTTAGCCACCACGACGATTCACGTGCAGTCAGTCGCGATGTCAATCAGAGGCGCGTTGTTCACAAGGGTTGTGCCATGAAGAAGTTACTGATGATCGCGGTGTTGACGGGTGCCATGTTTGTGGTGGGTTCAGCTACATCGGCTCAGGCCGATTGCCACCATGGAGGATACGGCGGCGGATTCGGTGGAGGTTATAGTGGGGGATACGGTGGAGGGTATCGCGGTGGTTACGGCGGCGGATATGGTGGGGGATTCGCAGGCGGGTATGGAAGTGGCTACGGCGGTGGATATGGTGGCGGATACGGTGGCGGATACGGTGGCGGGTACCGAGGCGGATATGGTGGGGGCTATGCCGGCGGGTACGGAAGTGGCTACGGTGGAGGTTATGGTGGGGGATATGGCGGGGGATACGGTGGGGGTTGCCGTTCTGCCGGGTCGTTCGGTGGCGGATATCGTTGGTAATGCGATCATCTACGAACGCGTCACTGCCATATAGCGGAAACATTCGAACTTGTGACTTTCGAGGGGAAGGCTGAAGGGCATGGCTGAGGAACAGCGTGCCCTTTAGTCGTTTTCCGTCTGGTCGAGCCGGATGCGAAGCCGTCGTTTCAGCTCTTCGTCTCGTGGGAACTGGCCACTCACTGTTCAGGACGATGAGAAGGATCAGGTCCTCGTGCAGCTTTTCGCGGTGTATTTTCAGATCCGCCGCCACGCGCGCGGCGTGGGCTGTCACAACAAATTCCTCAGAACGCTCGTTCGTCCGATGTCAGCCGTGACTCAGTACCAAACGCCACGTTCTCTCGCACAGCTTCAAAACTGATCTTCTGACTTTCAACGTGAGCGTATGGCAACCAGAATTCTTCCGTTTTGCGGTTTCCAGAGATGTCGAGTTTGCTGACTCCGATTATTCACCACCGAGTACAACCTTGAAGCGCAAGCGATTATCTATGGTATAGATACAATCGATTTGCGCTTCGCGAGAGCGTCTCCTGCTGCGGCAGACTCTCTCCGGTTGATTGCTCGATTTCAGGGCTGGGCCGACGCACTCACAGAAATCTGGACTCGCTTTGAAACGGGAATAACTGGGGTCGGGAACCGGATTTGCGGCATTCGTGGTCGGTCCGACATCAATGTGCCGGTGCCGAAAGAGCGAGAAATCAATTCTCGCTGCCGTCGAGCCCTGAAAGTGCCAAGGAGAATTCTGATGAGTCCCAATCCAAAGACCGAAGACAAAAGCCCGTCTGACCCGCCTGAAGAAGTTGATGCGGGTCTGGCCGCGACCGGCGAATATCCACATACCGCATCTCAGGAAGTGAATCCCGTCCTCAAGCGTACAGCGAGTGGTTCGGTGATGGAAAAGCCTTCTCGAAATCCGAAGGATCACGGCGTGGACGGTGCCGAGTAGTCGGCGGGAATGGTTTATCCTGTTCGCCGCCAAGAATGAGTCTATTTCAATACTTATACCCGCGGTCAAACGTCTCATTCTTAACCGTGCGCGGTTTCACCTTGCGTCTTTCGCGTAGCGGAACTCGCAAGACTTCGGAAGCAGGGTTTGAAACGCCCAAATTCTCACGAATCGAGCAACCAATCACCCGAATTGTATCCAACAAAAATCTCGGAAAACGGCCGCTCTCAAGATGAGACTGGTTTAGAAGGCCCGAGTTTGAATTGTCTGGGGGCCGAAACGGCGGTTGAATGTGAGCCGGAACTCACCGTTGAACTGCTGGTCAGATCCGCCGCCGAGCGGAGTGCAGTAGGCCGCTGTTAATGAACTGGACGGACCAAACTGGAAGGTTGTCCCGACAACTGCATTCAGGACAGAGATATTACTGTTGCGGGTTCCGATCTGAAAATTTCCAGGTGCCTGCAGTACGTCTGAACTCTGCAATGACTGGTTCAGATGCAGTTCGCCAATGGGTGCGATGCCGGTCAAAAATGCATTTGGGTTGTCCGCGAGATAAATCCAGTAACCGGTGCTCCAATCCAAATAGATAAATGGTGCATCGCCGATTGTTCCCACTCGCGTCAGTTTCGTCATATCCAGATTGGTCAGGACGCGATCGCGATTCGCGCCAAAGTCAAGCTGGATGAAACCTTGCGAAAATAACCGTTCATTCGGAGTGTATAAGGCTCCGACAAACGGCATCAGATGGACAGCCTGGTTTTTGACTCGAACGATCGTCGTGCCATCGGCCAGATTCACGTTGACGGCGTCAGCAGTCGGCAATTGAAGTTGCGAACCACCCGAAATCAAGAGATCGTCGTCGTGATAAAGCAGTTGTTTGTATGCGAAAGAGAGATTGCCAAATTCCAAATTCGACCCATCGGTGAGACCATTGGCCATGATATCGGTGCTCAACGTGGTGGCGAATGGAGCCCGGAATTCAATCGAAGACAATCCGTCGAAGAGAGTCTTTTCAAAACCGGGCGTGAATCGATTCACATTGACGCCACCGGGAGCCAGTGGAACGCCGTTGAAGTAGCTGTAATTGAAGAAGACCCGATCACGCGGCATGGGGCTGGTGTTTTCCCCGATTTTGACTCTTCCCACAACTCCGCCACCCTGTGATGGACTGGGCACATCAGCATTGAAGATCTTTTGTTCCAGCTGCAGAACCGGTACTGTGTCTCCTCCAGGCGTCACAATTGTCTTGCCACTGTTGATCACGGCCTCAAACGGTCCGCGATCCTCGATCGCGTTCGGATCAGCGACCCCATTTGCAAAGTGATATTGCAGCAGATTCGGGAATGTGTCCTGCAACTTATCATTGTTGGTGTCGACGCCAATTGAGCTCAAGAGCGGGAAATGGTTTGTCGAGTCGGTCATGCCGGCGTAAAACGGTCCGTGTGCTGTTCCGGCAGCGTCAAACCCTACGAATCCATTGAAGTTTGTGCCACGTTCCGGCGGGTTCGCGTAGGGAATGACTTCGCCAAGTATTCGTGTTGCAGACAGTTCCGTGGAGCCACCCCCGAACATGTCTCCGATCATCGCTGCGGCACGATTTTGGTTCGATGCCACGATTCTCTGCCGGCCGCGACGGGCCGCGAGATCATTACGCTGTGGACTGACAAATGGACCGCGGCCGACATCGTTCCCCGTGTTCAGTGGGCGCGGCGCGGCCTGGAGTGATTCGTTAGGGCGTACTGCGTTGGGATCCTGTCGATGTTTGACCAGGATTGGAACGTCGTCTGGATTCGCCTGCAGGATTTCGTGCAGAAATGACGTGTCCAACGGAGCGACGAAGTTTGGAATTGGCTTCGGCGACTGGGCTTGCAGCGGCGTACCAACCCACAAGCTCGTGGCGGCTCCAATCATTACTGACAAGTTTTTAAGTCGTGTTGACAACTGCTTGCCCGCCATGTTGGTGACGATGCTCCGCATCCGGTTTCAGAAAAATGCCGTTCAGGAGTCACTTTCATTGAAGAAGCGACCAAAGCACGCGGATAGGTATTTTGTTTGCTTCTAAGTCGAGAAAACTCTTCATGCGCAAAGTAAATCACGTCTACTTCGCGAATCGATCCTATCATGAATTTCGACTACTTTGATTCTCTGGCTTGAAGCAGATGCTTTAGATACGACGATTCGCACGAAAGTCTGGATCGCAATGCGCCAACTTGTGCATTTCTTGCAAGTCTTGGAAGGGACGTCCACCTCGGACAAGGCCGTCTTGCGATTTGAAGTCAGAGAACCGGTCAAGCACCGGAAAGCTTCAGCAGCTAAGGACCGGCGTACCATATATGGTCGCAGATTGATGGGAAGTCAGGGGCGGTTGGTCGAGCAGAGCCCCCGGCTTTGGATTCTGCGACGAATTCCGGGGCCGGAGTACCCTCAGGTGGGGTGATGCACAAGATAGATGACTGTTTTATGCAGCTTTTGTTGCACTCGTGCGAAACAAATGGCCCCCACCGACGCGGGGTCGGTGGGGGCGTTCACTGAAGTCAAGGGAAAAATCGCGCAACAAAAATCACTACTGTTTGATGCACGGAAAGATTTGTCTAGATTTCCTGCATTTTTCGCAGTTGTGCATCATCCCACTCCTTAAGTGCGCACTCGATTCGCCATGAACTGACTGTAATTGGTTCACGTCGTCTGAGGATTTTCCGGAGATTTCTCGCTCATCAACTTTGCGGTATCAGCCAGTTGAAATCTCTGTACACGGACTGAACCCCCCCGGAATTCACGGTTAACATGAAGTTGCAAGCTTGGGTTGTCGCCGTGTTTTGCTTCGCCGCCGATTTGGCAACCACTGAACGAACTACGGCCTGGACTGCGGATGGCGTCGCAGCGTGTGACGTGAATGTGACTTTTAAGGTGCTTCCTTTTCGAGTCACTTTTCCGATTTTCTGGCCTTGGAAGGAGATATTCTGGCCGGAGACGTGAATTCCGTTCACATTCAGGGCCTGCAATCGACTCTTGCGACTACTGCCTGGCGGTAACGTGATTGTCAGTTGACCCCCTGCGAAATCTTGCACTTCATTGGCCGTCACTGGCGCCGTTTGATTGCCATCCGTCGAATCCCCATTAGAATTCGTCCCAGAAGAATTCTGGCTCACGATGACGTTGATGGACTTTGAAGTAACACTCTGAGCAGTTCCTGGCGCATTGTCGATTTCGAAGGTCACCGTGCGCAATCCCGCTACGGGAGAATTGCCGGTACTCTGAAAATAAATGTCCTCTAAGAGTGCGTTGATGGCGGCGGGAGTCGCGTAGCTCGTCAAATTAATGACCAGTGGACCGCCTGACTGCCCGCTGACAATGGTTCCAATAATCACCAGCGACGATTCGTAGACGATATTTCCGAACAGTTCACCGACCTCTCCCGGCCCATTTCCTTTTATCGAAGCGAAAAGTTGATCATTCGAGTCGGGTGAATTGAGCGTGATCGTCAGTGTGCTGCCGCGGAAATCCTGGATCACTGTGTCGGGATCAAAGGCAAATGCGCCGAAATCGACCGGGATCGGTCCGTTGTTGGGGTCATAGGTCGGTGTGGAGTCTGGCAGATAAATCACCAGGGGTTCATCCACGTTCGTCACATTGACCGCGATCAGTTGTGTTGTCGTCCGTCCATTCCCATCGTTCGCGGTGACCGTCACGTTGTAGACGTTATCTGCTCCGGCATCCGCCGGTTGTTCAAAGTCCGGTGCGGCCCGGAATGATAGCAGCCCTGTCTGCGGATCGATCTTGAACAATCCGCCGTCTGCGCCGCCCGTAATCGCATAAGTAACCGTATCGCGTGGTAAATCGGCGTCGGTTGCAGTCAGAATGCCGACATCGGCCACGTTTTCCGGGCGACTGAAATTCATGGACGAAGTGAAGATTGGCGAATTGTCATTGAGCGGCAGCACGTTGATTGTCAGGTTCTGTGTCGTAGTGAGGCCGTTCCCGTCGCTGACCGTCACTGCGACATTGTAGACATTGTCGGCGCCGGCGTCCGCCGGGGATTCAAAATCCGGACTGGCGACGAATCGGATTTCGCCCGTGGAGCTGTTGATGCTGAATTGCGCGGCGTCAACTCCGCTGAGGCTATACGCCAGCGATTGCGGCGGCAAGTCCGCGTCGGTGGCGGTGACATTCAAAATGACTGACGTGGGTGGAGTGTTTTCATTGACGCTGACGACGGAAGCAGATGTTTCGACGGGCGCATTGTCATTGACTGGCAGGACCGTAATCGTGATGTCTTGCGACGTGGAGAGTCCATTTCCGTCACTCACATTGACGGTCAGGTTGTAGCTGTTGTTGGCGTCCGCATCGGCAGGAGCTTCAAAGTCAGGGCTCGCCACGAACCGAATTTCGCCCGTACTGTTGTCGATGTGGAACTGACCAGCGTCCACACCAGTCAGAGTGTAGTTCAATATTTGGGCCGGCAGGTCGGCGTCAGCCGCCTGAACGTCCAGAATCACCCTTGTCGCAGCTGTGTTTTCGTTGATGCTGACCGCTGACGGGGACGCCACGAGTGGCGCGTTGTCGTTGATCGGCAGAACGTTGACGATGACACTCTGAGTGGTGGATTGGCCGTTTCCATCGTTGACGGTGACATCGAAGTTGTAAACGTTATTCGTATCCGCATCACCGGGGGACTCAAAGTCCGGACTCGCCAGGAAGCGGATTTCGCCCGTGCCACTGTTCACGCTGAATAATGACGCATCAGGACCGCTCAGACCGTACACGAGAGTCTGTGGGGGCAGATCAGCATCCGTGGCCGCCACGGTCAAAATTACCGCACTGGCGGGAGTATTTTCGTCGATGTTGATCGTCAACGGGGAATTAATGAGGGGCGCATTGTCATTCACAGGCAGGACACTGATTGCGACGTCCTGCGTCGCATTGAATCCAGCACCGTCGCTCACGTTCACGACAATGTTGTAAATGTTGTCTGTACCCGCATCCGTTGGCGACTCAAAGTCGGGGCTGGAGAGAAAGCGGATTTCGCCAGTCGTACTGTTAATGCGAAATTGAGAGGCATCGATTCCGCTCAAGGTGTAAGTGAGCGTTTGAGCTGGCAAATCGGCGTCCGTGGTCACGACATCGAGAATGACCGAAGCGGCCGGCGTGTTTTCGTCAACGCTCACAGCGGATTTGGATGTCACGACAGGGGCATTGTCATTGACCGGCAGAACGGTGACGGCGATGTCTTGTGTCGTGGCTAGCCCGTTTCCGTCACTTGCTGTGACCGTGAAATTATAGACGTTGTCTGTCCCCGCATCGGTCGGGATTTCAAAGTCAGGACTGTTGAGGAACCGAATCTCGCCCGTGTTACTGTTGATGCTGAATTGGCCGGCGTCGACGCCGCTGAGGCTGTAGGTCAGCTTTTGAGCTGGCAAATCCGCGTCCGTGGCCACGACATCGAGAATGACCGAAGTGGCCGGCGTGTTTTCGTCAACGCTCACAGCGGATTTGGATGTCACGACAGGGGCATTGTCATTGACCGGCAGAACGGTGACGGCGATGTCTTGTGTCGTGGCAAGCCCGTTTCCGTCACTTGCTGTGACCGTGAAATTATAGACGTTGTCTGTCCCCGCATCGGTCGGGATTTCAAAGTCAGGACTGTTGAGGAACCGAATCTCGCCAGTACTGCTATTGACGCTGAACCTTGCGGCATCCGCTCCACTTAGACTGAAAGTCAGCGTTTGGTGTGGCAGGTCGGCATCAGTCGCCGTGACCGTCAGAATGACTGTGGCAGCCGGGGTGTTTTCGTTAATACTCACCGTTGGCAAGGAAGACACGACGGGCGGATTATCGTTGACCGGCAGGACTGTCACCGCGACGTCCTGTGATGTGGAGAGCCCGTTTCCATCGCTTGCTGTGATCGTGAAATTGTAGACGTTATCTGTTCCAGAATCGGTTGGGACTTCGAAGTCGGGACTGGTCAAGAAACGAATCGCACCGGTACTACTGTTGATGCTGAATTGTTCTGCATCCACACCACTCAGGCTGTAGGCCAGTGTTTGAGCGGGCAAGTCGGCGTCGGTCGCCATCGCGTCCAGGATAATTGCAGCGGCAGGCGTGTTTTCGTCGACGCTGATGGCGGCGGTGGATGTGAAGACCGGAGCATTGTCATTGACGGGCAGAACGGTAATGACGAGATCCTGTGTCGTGGCCAGTCCGCCGCCGTCGTCGACGGTCACAGTGACGTTGTAGTCGTTGTCGTTGCCTGCGTCCGCGGGGGCTTCAAAATCCGGGCTGGTCAGGAATCGGATTTCGCCGGAACTCTGGTTAATGCTGAACAGGCCGGCGTCGACACCGCTCAAAGTGTAGGACAGGGTTTGCGGTGGCAGATCGGCATCCGTGGCAGTGACGTCCAGAATGACTGTCGACGAAGGTGTGTTTTCGTCGACGTTCGCCGTGGGAGTGGACGTCACAACGGGCGCGTTATTGTTGACGGGCAGAACCCTTATGGTCAGATCCTGCGATGTCACAAGCGGACTCTCACCATAGTCGTCACTCGCAGTTACCGTGACTTGGTAATTGTTGTCGCCGTTGGCGTCAGCCGGTGCTTCATAGTCTGGACTGTTCAAGAATCGGATCTCGCCGGTGGTATTGTCGATGCTGAATTGTTCGGCATCGACTCCACTCAGGCTATAGGATAGCGTTTGCTGCGGCAGATCGGCGTCTGTCGCGGTGGCGATTAGAATGACAGTCGCGGCAGGAGTTTCTTCATCGACGCTCACTGTGGGGGATGATGTGAAAACCGGAGCATTGTCGTTGAGGGGTGTCACCGTGATGGTGATGTTCTGACTGGTCGTTTTACCATTTCCGTCGCTCACCTTCACGGAAATGTCGTAGTCGTTATCATTGCCGGCGTCGGCCGGCATTTCATAATCCGGACTGGAGAGAAATAGAATTTCGCCCGTGGAGCTATCGATACTGAAGAGTCCCGCATCCACACCACCCAAGCTGTAGTTCAGGGTTTGCGCCGGCAGATCAGCATCGGTGGCAATCACTTGCACGATCACAAACGTGGCAGGTGTGTTTTCAGAAATGCTGAAGAAGGCCGGAGAAGAAATGACGGGTGCATTGTCATTGACGGGCAGAACATTGATGGCCACGAATTGCTGCGTCGACTTCCCGCCGTCACTCACGGTCACTGTCACATTGTAGGTATTGTCCATACCCGAGTCGGTCGGCGACTCATAGTCGGGACTGGCAAGGAAGCGGATCTCGCCACTGCTATTAAGACTGAATAGATTGGCATCGGGTCCGCTGAGCGAAAATGACAGTGTTTCGGCAGGCAGATCCGCATCGGTCGCCGTCACGGCCAGGATCACGGATGTTTCCGACGTATTTTCGTCGACATTGGCTTGCGCCGGCGACGTGATGACAGGCGCGTTGTCATCTAATGGCAGGGCGGTGATAGTAATGTCCTGAGTCGTGGTACCGCCCCCTCCATCATCCGCCGTGACGGTGATGTTGTAGACATTGTCTCGTCCCACGTCTAACGGATTCTCGTAGTCTGGGCTCGACAAAAACCGCAGCGCGCCCGTCGTGCTGTCGAGCGAGAATTGGCTTGCGTCCACTCCGGACAGGCTGTAGGTCAGTGACGCCGCTTGTGAGGTCGCAGTCACGTTCAAGATGACCGTGCTCGACGGAGTGTTTTCGTTAACCTCGGCGTGGTTCGGGGACGTGAACTGGGGTGGATCGTCTTGGATGGTGTAGATTTGACCTAAGTAATCCGCGGATTCCGCCGCGAACAAAAGTTCGACACTGGTACTTTGTGGGTCGGCGATCACCAGGTCATTTCGGCCATCGCTATTCAGATCTCCGACGGCAATCAGGTTCCCGATCGTGGACAATGTGGCTGACGTGCCTGTCGCGAACGTTTGCGCCGCGCCAAAAGTTCCGTCGCTGTTTCCCGGCAGAACGCTGAGAATGTCGGCACCACGACTGTAAACGACTAAGTCGTTCAGGCCGTCGCCATTTAAGTCCGCGAGTTTCAAATCGGAGGGCGAAGTGCCAGCGGGATCGGATACGGCCGGCAAGAATCCTCCCTGTGGGTCAGCAAGAAGAATACTGACAGTGCCGTCTCCTTGGTTGGCCGTAGCGATGTCAGGGAGTCCGTCCCCGTTAAAGTCCGCAATCGCCAGCGCGGCGGGGCCACTGCCAACGCTGTAGTTGGTGCCAGTGTCATATCCCCCGTCACCGTTTGACGTATAGACGGTAACCGTGTTACTTCCCGCCGAAGTCACGATCATGTCGATGAAGCCATCCCCGCGCAAGTCTTTAATCGCCACGTCAGATGGTATAGTGCCCGTTGACTGCGAAGCGCCGATTTCGAAATCGGTGCCCTGGCTGAGGTTGTCAACGAAGGCGACCTGATTCAGAGTGTTGTCAACGACGATCAGATCTGGAAAGCCATCCTGGCTACCGTCTTCGAGAACTCCATGAGACGGATAGAGTGAGATCGTCGACGGGGCAGAACCGGTCGTATTGAAAAATGGGGATGATCCTTGAAAGGTTCCGTCACCGTTTCCAACCAACAGACTGAAACTGCCGTTCGCAGGGTTCAGCGTGAAAAGGTCTGGTATTCCGTCTCCGTTCACGTCGTCGACGAGAACCTGATTGGGGGCTCCATCGACGTCATAGAATTGAGCCGGTTGAAATGTTCCGTCTCCATTTCCCAGCGCCACCACGACATTGTTCTCTGCATGGCTCGCACCGATCAAATCGAGGATGCCATCATGATTGAGATCCGCAAGTTGCACGGAATCAGTCGTCTCGCCGACATTGAAAGGCTGTGGAACAGCGAGGTCGGTACCAAGCGGAGATGCGAGCGGATTTCCATTCAGATCGTGAAGGCCAGGGATGTTATCGACCAGGTAAAGTTGCAGAGTGCCGCTTCCGCTGATTCCGTCGACGGTGACAGAATAAACGGCACCCGTACCCGATACGGTTATTGCCCCGGTCACCTTTGTGGCACCGGTCAGCGCGACGGCAAAGTCGTTGGCGGTGACTCCCAGAACCGTCTGGTCAAAAGTCACCGTATAGGTCACACTGCCACCGTTCGAGACGGAGTTCGCTGGCGAAGCCCGGTCAATTGACAGAACTCTGGGCAGGGCCTGACGCAATTGATAGGTCTCACCCTGGAAGCTTCCGTTGCCCACTCCAACATCGCCGAGAGGAAAAGCATCGGTATCTTTGATTGAATCATCATCAATCAAATCCAAACGCAACGAGCCACTGCCGTGGAGTCCATTCAATGTGACTGTGTACGTTGAAGCGGACGTCGGAGTGACTACCAGCGCCCCCGTCATTTGGACACTGCCATAAGTCGTGACGCGGAAATCCGAGGGATCGACGCCAGAGACGTCACTATCGAAATCAACCTCATAGGAAACACTCGATGCATTGGTGAGTTCCTGGGCTGGATCCGATCGCGAAATCGAAAGCGCGAACGGGGCTGGCATGACGAGGCATTCCAGAACCTCAATCCCACTCACCAGAGCGCGGTTTGGTCTGCGTTTGCGGGATATGGCACCGGCGCGGCGCGCTATCCAGAGAGAATTCAGTAGTTCCCGCCAAGTCGGCATAATCATCAAATCAAATCCTGTCGGACCGGCAGGTTAGGGGTGGGAGCGCGATGTCTGTCTTAATTTGTCGCATCGCAATGGTATCGGCAATTTCCCAATCGAAAAGTGGAATTCGATTTCCTGCAGCATCGCAGATTCTCGTGATTCTGAGCCAATTGCAGTATGCCTGCTTCAATCGGAACACAAAAGGTCGGTTTCCTGGATCAGAGTGACGACGAGATTCGCATCGCACGGTGTCTCCGCCATGCGGTAAAAATGTCTTTAAGTCGAATTGTGGCGATTGAAGCGGCTCATTTCCCCTTTCAGAGCAGCGACATACGTTCGTTTGACACAGGCGAGCGTCTCATCGAAAAACGCAGTCTCCTGTTAAAATCGCCAAACTGATTAACTTGGGCAAATTGCTGCGTTGCTGGTGGAGGTGAATCACCGGCTATGGGTACTCAAATCGAAAATCAAAGCTTTTCGGTAGGAGGGGGAAAGCCCAAGCACAATTTCTTGTGATCACATTAACGGAGAGCGAACGGCTTCGGAGACAGAATCGACTGACCAATGTTCCAAGACAGGCGGAAATGTCTGTCGTGGAAGCGTTATACTGTTCGCGACCACGAATGAGTCTTTTTCGATACTTATCCCCACGATCAAACGTCTCATTCTTGACCGTACGCGGTATCAATGTCTCATATCTCATCAAGTTTTTGGGGAAACGATCGCCTGAGCAGTGAAGTTCGCGACCATGAAGGGCGTTGATTTCGTTGACGCACCTCCTCGGATTACCGTGACGTGAATGTTGAAGGTTCCGGCATGGCGATAGGTATGAGTCCCGTCTACTTCAAAATTGATTTGATCGAGTCCAACAATTCCGTCCGGTTTCAATGTGCCTTGCGAAGCAGTTCCGTCGCCCCAGCGGATTGAGACGTGCAGATTTGTTCCTGGCGCGATTGTGATAAAATTCCCAAGATTGGCCGTGAACTTCACTCCTTGTTGTACTTGAAGTGTCACACCTGTGCCCGTGGAAGAACCTAAAACTGGGTTTGATGCGATAATCGGTGGCGTGACAATGTGTGTCGCGACCACTGGGGACGCAATTGGACAGTGATTCGCCGCGGCGGCGGATAATAGCATCCGATCTTCCAGTCCTTCGCAACCAGGAATGGGCGGTTGAGGGATCGTTCGAGCCTTGGGTGAACGCCAATTTCGGCTCACCAACATCAGAAATTCGCTCCAATTGGGCATGGCAAAGACCTCCACAACGATTCTCTGAAAGAATTCAGAAATTGGTAACTCGTGAGCCACGTTCATTTTATACTGATCGCGGCATGCATCTCGTTACACAGGTTGATATTGTGTCAAAATGAAGGAGGTTGGTGGTAAGTGCGGGAGCCAACCGACTCGATTATGACGTAGAAAGCGTGTGGGTGATTCCCGAATTTTCCATTTATGACGCCGCCGTTGTCAAGATTGATCGCTAACCCGAATGATTGACAATCTGTTACAAGTCTGAAACGCAAGTTTTGGATTGCGTGATTCTGAGGGGCAGCGGACACATTGAGCAAGCATTTTTTAAAGGACTTGATTGAGCCATCGCGACACCGGACTAGAGGGTGCCCCGCGTCGGTATGGCGTAGTGCACAAAAATAGCGCAACTTCAAACGGTGCAAGCGGGTGCGTCAGCGTTAGCTCATCAATGGGTCCATCGGGACATGAGTGCTTGTGTCCGATAAGATATCAATGTAGACTGATGGATGTATGTTTCGGGATCCAAGATCAGGAAATCATAGATGGAATATCCTCGTCAACGCTGTTCGGGACCAATTTCGCGGAGGCGATTTCTGGAAGTCGGGTCTCTGGCAGCAGGCAGCCTGGGATTGGCCGATGTGCTGCGGATGCGGGCCGAAGCGAGTTCCACAGTCGGTAAAACCGCTGATACTGCGGTCATTCTGGTCTGGCTGAGCGGTGGAGCTCCCCAGACGGAAACCTATGACTTGAAGCCCGAGGCCCCGCTGGAATATCGCGGTGAATTCAAGCCGGTGCGGACCAATGTCTCTGGATTAGATGTTTGCGAGCTGCTGCCGC
>JAQGHT010000510.1 GCA_028291565.1 Planctomycetaceae bacterium
GCCAAGGGATCTCTGAGGTCTGTTTTGATTCGAGCGAGCGTCTTCAGTCTCTGGTTCAGTTTCTCATCTGAAAAATCGGGACTGATGATCACTTTTAGTTTCGAATTCCCTTCCGGATCCTGAATGAATTCTTGATCGAATCGGACAGTATCGCAAACAAATTTGATATAGAACTTTGTTTCGACGAAGTTTTTCGCCAACACCGAATCATTCAGCGTCAGTGGTAGTTCTTCATCACCAGTTAGCGTGCTCGTGTCCAAGGAAAATTCGTTTGGGGGCTTGTCGATCGCAATACGTTCATTGATGCGACCGCGAACAACGAGCCACTCAAAGGCTCTCATTCCTTTTAGATGTGATTCAAACTCCAGTGCAGCTCCGTGACGTTTTGAATTCTTGTCATACGTGTAGACAGCTGTAGGCCCTTTTTCTGTGAACACTTTTTTGGGGGCCAGCAGGTTGATGTCACCTCGATACTTATGCGATTCGACATGCAAGCAACACAATCGCAACATTTCCTGCAAGAACTTGTGTTCACGTGTTGAGCCGTGCAGATTTTCCCAATCGAAAAACAGGCCGTCTTTACGGATCGCAAACCAGCACAGTAAATCCCGTTCTTGGGGCAGGGCTGGATTTGGTTCGGCCTGTTGTGACACATAGACGTCGTGGGTGACTTTGTAAACGCGGATGGTCGGAACGTTTTCTCCTTCGCCCATTTTCTTTCTGGCGATATAGAGACGCATTTCCTTCAGTTTGAGATCCGCCGATTTCGCAAGATAAGTATTGATTTCCTTGATGCCCAGCAGTTCAACTCGTAGATCTTTGAGGGACTTCCATGACTGTAGTGTGGTCTCCTGCTGCGGACCCGCGTGTTCGAGTTGAGGGAGCTCAAAAAAACTGGGCCAAGTGACGTCAGTTTCCGGAATCGCGGCCGGCTCGGGTTTGACCATTGCCGTTTCCGGCTTGATGGTGGCGGGATTCTCAGTGGCGACGGGCTTCTTGTTATCTGCGCTTGCGATTTCGACCGGCTTTTCGGCTTCTTTTTCAACTTTGACCTGCTGTGCAGCTTTCGCAGGTACTGGCTTTGCGTCGATCGCGGGCTTTGCTTTTGTTTTCGCAACTTCAGTTGTTTTTTTCGCTGCTTTCGTCGTCTCCACAGATTCGACTGCATCCGACTCTATTGCTTTGCCTTTCTTGGTCTCCGCGGCGACTTGGTTAGGTTCAGAAGTTCGCCACCACTCCACCAATCGGAATGCGAGAATCGCCAATAGCGCCATCATCACAGTGGCGACCACCCTTCCGGGTGTGATTACCGCTTTTTTCCTGGTGCGGTCTCCGGGACCCCGACGAGCCCAGACGTCTTTTGCAAAGACGTTCTCGCATCGGGACTGGAAGTCTTCGGGGAGCCCCGTGTTACCCAAAACATCCACCAACAAACGGGTCACCTTTGTCGCATCCGCATCGGTATATCCGTATTGGGGAACGGGGAAAGCTTTCTTAGCTGCGAATGCCAGTTCTTGTGCAGCCTTGTCCTTTTCCAGCTCGAAGCCCTGACCCAGCATCTTTTGGACAAACGTGACCGGTTGCGAATTCAATCGTTGCAGTTCGTTGAGTTGAGTTGTAACTGTCCGCCAGGAATTAATCCGGACCTTACATTGAGGAATGAAGTGCTTGAGTTCTTCGAGCAATGTCAGTTGGTTATCCAACTGACGTGGCGATTTCTCAAGCGTGTTCAGCATACCCAACAAATGGTCCGCGATTGTTTCATCTTCGAACCAGGTTTTGAACTTATCACGTAGAACTTTGTCGGAGATCGCCGCATGCAAGATCTGCTTTCGCTCGTCGTTATCGGCGACTTGAGTTGTGAGTCGACGGAACAGATCCGTAAAGGCTTGGTCATGATCCGGGCTCGTTGCGAGCGGGGCCAATTTGCGCAGCAATTCACAGAATCGCGATTCGGTGGGATTGCCGTCGAAGGTCGACAGGACAAATTTCTTGAGCCGTGTGCCATGCAGTCGTCGCAAAACGTCTTCTAGGAGATTGTCGCGTCGGCTGGTGGATCCTGGTGCGAAAAAGAGTGCTTCGGCATCGCCGGGTAATGTCCCTTCGGCTTCAACGAATCGGCAAACGAAGTCGACCTTCAGTTTCTTGGCAACATCCTTTTCGTTGAGTAATTCCGCAGCCGCAGTTTCTGGCCAGCGGGAGATCAGCACCTGAATCGTTGGTTCCAGTTTGCTGGTATTTTCCGCCGTTCCGGTTTCCGTCAACAGTCTCAGGATCAACAATGCGTGAGACGGATGTGCCAGTAGTCTTAATAGCTGTGCCGATTCGGAATCGAGGTGGATCGATTCGACGAGTTTTTCCCGCAGCAGGGCTCGCAATCCGGGCGCTCGCGGGAGCGTTCGTTCCAGATGCGAGAGTTGTTCTTTGGTTTGAGACTTGAGAAGCTCGGTCACCTGGCCTTCGATCGCGGACAGGCCTTCTAATTCTTCCGGTGTACCGAGTCCCAATCGCCGACAATCCGCCAGGAAATCATCGACGGCCGATGGTCCGTCTTCTGAAAGGAATCTGGCGACCATTCCAGCTGCGAATTGCCCGTTCTTCTTGAGCGGTGTGTGGCGATCTGGCTTGAACGTGTTGTAAGCAGCGCCACGGGCGTGGGGCGAATACCAGTCGCTGGGCAGGTCCGTGGCGATTGGATCATGAAAACAGGTCGCGGCCAAAGTGGTCATCAGGCGGTCGCGATGCGACTGATAGGTGGAAAAACTGAGTTTTTCCCCAATCCCCACCGCGGGCAGCAAGCGATAAATCCCGTAGAACAACAGGGCGGCGACTGACGGTTCCACGGCGATGAACAGCGACTCTCGGCGATCGATATCCAGATTCAGAGTCGCCTGCAGCAAATAGACCAGCAGCTTCTGACGGGCTTCCGGTGTCGTCTGTTGCCAGCGCTTCGGAATGATCTCTTCCGGATCCTGAAATTGTTCGCCACGCGACGTTGTTAGAAAGCTGGTTAACAGCTGATCGTTGATTGGCGGCTTGAAACCGGGATCAAATTCCTTCAAGTCTCCGAAGTGGGGCAGATCCTGTTGCAGATCCGGGCGATCTTCGATCACCCATTTCTTCGAGCCCCACAAGCGCAGACAATCCAGGACCGACCAGGGAGTCGGAAATTCCTTGAGATCCTGGATCACGACATGCGAGAACGACGCGCCAGGCCGGCCACGCGTATCTTTTTGCCGGAAGCAGACTTGCCCCAACAGCCGATAACCGCCCACCGACGGGAGATAGACCATCCGTCGCAGCGGCAGCGTATGTGCCGTATGCGTGATCATCTTCTCGGCCGGCATGTCGCCCGGCACGTGAAACAACAGGTTGGAGCCGAACCGACTGTAGACATCGTGGCTTTTTTCGCGCGGAATTGAACCGGCCCGCGCGGTTTCTTCGAAGACCTGATCGCCTGATGCGCCTTCCCGGCGGTGCAGAGCCGAGGTGCGAAATGTGCAGTGCGTACAATAAAGCTGATCCAGTCGTTGTTTCGACATTATTTCGCCCCTCGGGAGCTCAGCCTTCCAACCGTGAAGGGTTCCGTGAAATATTCGCGGAAACCCAAATCAATCACTCCCCAAACGACGACCATGCTGTTTAACCATTCCCGCTTTGCGGGCAGCACGAATCTCCCCGAGCCGTGCTTCAATGTTTGACGGTCAGTCGATAATCGTGTCAACAGTTTTTCCGGATCAGGATGGCTCGGCGCAGTTCCGCGGGAAATCCCGACGATCATGCGATCCAGAAATCGGGGCTGTGGCCAGCCCCATTGAATGTCAAAAATCATGGTTCCTGGACTCCGTTCGACGATTGGTTCCGAGCCCACGTTGCGCCGGATCCCATTTTTACTGCTCGGGAGAATCTCCGTTTCGATGAGCTGATGCAGTTCGTTCGCAACCAGCTTGAATTCCTTTGGAAATTTTCTGATCAGGCTGGCATCAAATTTCTCGCGGAACCGGTCGCGGTCACCTTCGCGAATCGCCGCCAGCAGTCTCAAGACATCGCCCAGTGACGACGAGTTATCGATCCGGAGATGTTCCGGTACCGGATAACCAACGAGCAATGCATTTCCGGACAGTTCCTGGACTTTTGTGATGTCTCCCGACATCAACGATTGTTCCAGATTGCGCAGCAGGTCGCGGCGTTGGGCGGCGTGCTGGAACGGGGTTCGCCAGGGATCGGCCTCTTTGCAGCGCAATTCGGGACGTGCTTCATCAATGGATAACAGCTCAACATTCCAGGTCCGCAGTACGGCGGCGTCCAATTGATCGATGGGCTGTGTCAGTGAAATGGCGGTCAATTCCGTCAAGACGGGAATTCTCTGTACGGCCAGATCCAGTCGACCCTGAAGTTTCGCCGGAACCAGATCTCGTCCCTGCAGCTTGACCAGTTCCTGCCAAGCTTTCCCCACGGCGGTATCCAGAACGGGATTCTGGTTCGCCGCCTGCTGCAATGCCTGATAAGCCTGAAGTCGCCGTTTGGCCTCCAGGACGCGCTTCTTGACCTCCGGGTCGCATTCGTAAGGCACGGGCAATTTGTTGAACTGCTCGACGATGGTGGCTTCGCCCTGGACGCTCTCGGCTGCGGGCCATCTTTGAAGTACCTGGCGCAATTCACTGTAGAGTTTCAATCGCGCGACGGCGGCCTCGAATTCAGGCCGGAATGGCTCGGCCTCTTCCCAGCCTCGAAAATCATTTTCTCGCCAGGCGCGGCAACGGCTGCTGTCGATTTGCTCACCGGCCCCTCCCCCGAGCCGTGTGAATTCCGCCAGCAATTCGTACTTGTGGAGCAGATCCTCGATCCGAGCTTTTTCGGATTGTGTTTCGGGGTGTCCGCCGAGCTGTTTCAATTGCGTCCACGCGGTCAGCAGGTTGGCGTAATCGGGCGGTCGGCGACGGTAGGCCCGCCAGACTTCGTCGCAGGCGGCATTCGATTTCGACCATTGCCTGGCTTCCACAATGATGCCCGCCGCACTCTTGCGCGGGGTCAGCAAGCCCGCTTCGCGTTCCCACGTCTGCACGAAGTTGCGCCAGTCCTGTTTGGCCTTGGCGGCCTGCAGGGCATTGAGGGCTGCAATGGCCTGGTCCGCTTTGCGGGCGATTTCGACAGCGGGGGCAGCTTTGGGGTAGTCGTCGAGCAACGGCGCCCGGTAATTCTGCTTGATGGCCAGTTCGTCACCAACTTGAATGGCCCGCTCGAGTTCCTCGCGGCATTTCACGCGTTGTTTCGCGAGATCAATTTCGGCCACCAATTCTTTCGGGGGCGGACTGATCGGTTTCGAAGTATTGAGGAGCGCCAGGGCTTCATCAAAGGCCTTCGCGGTCAACAGCGATCGCACCTTGTCGAAGTCGTTAACGAGTTCAGCCAGTGACGGAATCTTCTGCAGGTCCCAGTTCCAGAAGTCGATCAGTTTGCTGACCAGTTTCTGGACCTTCTGGTCCGAAGACCGCTTCAGTTCCAGAAACAACTCCGAGGTCGTGGGACTTTGAAAATCGGTGTCACGGATCAGGAGTTTATCGTACAACTGCCCGTCGGGGGGCTCGACAAAGGATTCCCACAATCGGGGTTCTGCGGCGAAAGCGCGCATGACGACAAAAATGAATAATGCCGAGAAATTATCCAACCCTGAGAACAGCAGTGTGTCGTCGGTGCGGTTCGGATTCTGGTAAGGAACGACTCCCAATTCCAAGTTCCGCCGGCCCTCCAGCGCCGGCACACACATGCAGTCGTAATCGACCAGTTTCAATTCACCACGGTCGGTGACCATCACATTCGCGTGCTGCAGGTCGCCGTGCGCGATCTTGGCGCGTGCCAGATCCGACACCAGTTCAACCCATTTTTCAGAGAGGCTGCCCAGCGCCTGGCGATTGCCTGACTGGCACAGATCGCGGGTGTGGTTGAAGAGAATGTCGCCCTGCACCCATTCCATCCGAATTAATGGGTACCATTTGCCCGACTTGCCATGCAGAATTCCCTTCTCCATGTATTCAAAATCGACGAGACATTTCAGTGGGTATTTATTCAGATATTCACTGATGGCCTTATATCGGTCCTGCCGTTCACTGGACGCGGACGAGAAAACACGGATCGCCACATCGCCCGTGCGCGTCGCCCCAGCCTGGTAAGTTCCCTTGTAGACGACCGCAAATGCCCCGGAGCAGGCTCGGGGCTGGTTGTTGCTGTCTCTGGCAATTTGACAGGTCTTGAGATCGGCATCTCGAAACGCGACCTTCGGATTCTGCAGCATGACGCTGAAGTCCGCGGGAGGGGGCCAAAGTTGAGGGATGGCAGCAACCATGAAACTTGATGATCCGA
>JAQGHT010000535.1 GCA_028291565.1 Planctomycetaceae bacterium
AACCGTCGTGCAAATTTTTGTCATATTCAAATTTGCTGATTACGTCATCGCGATCGAGGGCATCCACCACATTCACCGCGAATTGAGCCATCTCTTTCAATTGGGAGTCATTATAAATTGGACGCACCGGAGGATTTGTCATCGGAATTACCGAGTTGTCCGCAGTATAATTCGTACCGTCATTGCCACCGCCTAAGGTGTACAACAGCACGTAAATGTCACGAGCCATGCGTTGCCGGTCGACACGAGCCCAGTATTCCTGATCATTGGAAGAGGGCGAGGCGCCGTTAGGTGAATCGGCATTCCAACTCGGTGACGTCGTGATTGGCGCGTTGGGCAGAACTACAGGATGCGGTGTTAGATCCCGGTAAATCGGCATTCCAATTGGAATTCCTGCCGGAACTGGACCATTGGTCGTATCATAAGCCACCAACAGTTTATTCAAATTCAAACGCAACTGCGCAAGGTTCGTGATCGAGGTCGTCTGATTATTTTCGACGTACAACAACTGCCGCATTACTTGGCGGAATGGCTCTAAAGCGGAGTTTCCAGTGAGACCGGTAAATTGGGGAGGGAACTCAAGACTCCCATCCGAATCGGCGTCTGCGTTAAATTCCCATGATCGGACTGTGGAACCTGTTCCCATCCCACCCAGTCCGAAGTTCTTGCGGTCATGGCTGAGAGTGGTAAATTGATGGCGAATTTGCTCTGCCTGCGAACTGCCCTTGAAATTGAACGGAGCCAAGTCACGAGCTCGCCCTTGCACCCCAGCTAATTTCAGATCGGAACTGGTTCCCTGCAATTCGAACATCACGTCGGGACCGAATACTTTGTCTTGTCCCATTGTCGCATTGGTCAGAGCCACTTCCCACTCGGAGATGATTTCATCAGGCTCGTCGGTTTGAGCTGAATAGTAGCTCTGAAATAATCCACCACCGACTCCCGCGTTCACGTAGTTCTGAAAATTATTCCCGGTCGTGTCCACGCCTGGTGTCGAATAGCCGTAAGAATAAAACGGCCAAAGATTTGGGACAGCCGCGCCGGAGAGCGCCATTGTTGCTCCGGAATTGGATACCTGCATTTTGAGGCCGGTCGGGCTGACTTGCAGCCCGACGCCATTTCCCCAGAAATCAAGTGGATGGACAAATGATGGAAGAGCCGTATTGCTCCGCATACTTAGAAACGAAGCGCCCATCATGAAGTAGCCATTTGTGTCAATTCGAGAGTGTCCGACATGGTCCCAGTAGGTATTACTCGGCAATACTGCAGGGGTCATATCGTCATTGTCATCATCGCCATATATAGGCCCATACATTTGCGCCGAACGACCTGGCTGAGGTAGATAAGAGAAGTTGCGAGTCCCGCCACCGTTAGGCCCCTGGCCAATAGAGGCCATTCCAGGCCCCCCTGTGTAGCTGTTAGGCCCCATTAAGACCAGTTCGTCATAACGTCCTGGAAAGTATCTGTTGGGTTCATAGTCCGCCCCACTCATCGTATAGGAACCTCCGATCTTATTGCTAAAATCGGGTCGGCCGATGTTGAGAAACACAGTTTCACTATTTGCCATTTCCATCCGGTTAAAAGTCCCGGGACCGACATTCCAGAACATACCATGCTGGTCTCTTAAAGTGCCATCAGTTAGCAGCGCGGGATCGGTATTTGGATCGGCAACCATTGCCCAAGCCGGGCTGATCTCGGCACGAGACAATCCCATATTAGAGCGTGAAACGTGTGTCCCGTTGCCGAACGGCATCGTCGGCATTGCGCCACCTGGCTGCAAAACTAGTCCGGTTTGATTGCCAGAAACATTCAGATTGATCAATCCATCGCCGTCGACAACTGTGAATGAAAACAAGGGCACGTACTTTCGCCCGTCGCCCAACGTCTGCACCGGGAAGTCGAGATCCATCCAGATTCCTTCTTTGATCAAATCACCGTCACCATCGACGTCCCATTGATAGGTCGGTGCTGGAACTGGTGAAGCGGCTGCGGAACTCATATCCCAGACGCCTTGCTGTAGGGTGGTTGTATTACCGAACGGGAATGGATTTACGGTCTGGCCTAGCGCATTCGTGGCTGTAGTGGATAAAAATCTAGGAACCGCTGTCCCTGCGAATACGTGATTCGGATGCGGTCGCATGACTTTGGTGGCAGTACTGCCAACCGTAGGCCAATTGGGAATTGGAACCCCGCCTTGGCGCAAGTATTGCGGTCGATGGAACGACGGAATGATGACCGGCACATCGTTTCCATTTTGATCCAAGCCACGCCCGACAAAAGCGAGTGCCAGCGTATTCAAGTCCGGTCGCGTGTAGTCCACGTCCGGTGCTGGGAACGATGGCGGTAGAGTCATCATCCCGGTCGCAGCAGGAGAATAATTGAAATTCAAATAGCCCGAAGGTGAATCGCCAGTCGGAGAGCCAGAATTGGAATATGCCTGATCGACGTACGGATCACCGTTTGGTAACACCGAAATATGAACCCCCGTTCCGTCATAGGGGGTAAGGTCAAATCCATCGAAAACTCCCATGCCATTTCGTCCCAATATACCCGTCAGGAGCGCATGGCGGCGTCCCCACAGTGCGCTATTCGTTTTATTCTGATCAGGTCCAACGATTAATTGCTCCAGCGCATAGTCCCATAACTTGTCAATGGAAAGTGTCTCATCGACTTTTGCCGCTTCGGCGAAATGCTGGGCGCTCGTGATCTCCTGCGTGGAGAATGAGTAGAATGCAATTCCCAATAACAGCAACATTCCGAGCAGGCCAATGACGACCAGCAGGACCGAGCCGTTACGGTCGACGGGAATACCGACGTGTGCCGCGTCGATGCACCGAGGTTGCGCACGCAATGTCAGTTCCAGACGTTGTTTCAATCGGTTTCGCATAATTAAGTCTCCGTGTGAGCCTGAACCTGTGGCCCGGACCGGCGTCAACTCAGAGGATGTAGATTCATGTCAAAATGTTAAACGGTCAGATGACCACTTCGTGCTCTGTTTAAAAAATCTCGGCCGAACTCTATAGGATCCAGCTGTAGCCGACTTAATTCGCTCAGTGCTAACCGTTAGTTTGTGTTGCTGAGATTCGTCTGCGTTGTCAATTGCTCGACGACAGTAAATTCACGCACGAGGTTACTAGTGATATCGCGATAGCGAACTCGAATTTGAATTGCTTTGAGCTGAGGAATTGGAATGTCATCTGAACCGCCCCATCCTAACTCAGGCGCATTATCAATTGTTCCGTCGCCGTCGTCGTCAACGTTAGCCACTCCCGGTTGCTGATCGATGCCGGGGTGATACACAAAAGGTGCAAGCCCCCCCTTGTTCGGTTGCCACGTGTCAAAACATCGATTATTCGCGGGGCCACGAGGACCGAAGTTCGCGTTCCAATTATTGGACTGCGAATAAAACCCAAACCTTCCGTTGTTTCCGATGTCGACAAAAGCACCGTCATCGCTGTTTGGTGATCCGAGCTCGCCGAAAGGATCATCTACGCCATTCGCACCGTCATCGTTAACTCCAGCTATCCCAGGTTGCCCATCGCGGCCTGGACCCCCTCGAGGATCCCAGACCTTGATGTCGAATCCAATGACATTGGTCAAAAGCATATCTTCACCCTGACGAGGGCCGCCTTGATACGCAGGATTACCGGTTGTCGTATTGATAACGACACCGTCGGGACTCAAGGCCAAGTTTGGTCGCGTATAAGGATTTGTATCTGATCCCGAACCAAAGGTATCGTCCATTGTCAAAAAGGCACCATCAGGACCTTGGTTGGGACCTGGATCACCCGGCCATCCAAACTGGATATGACTGGTCTCTTCGTGTGTGAACCGACCAAGAAAATTCAACGGATCGCCTGGAACCGACGAAATCATGTACTCCAACGGATTCCCGCTCAATGGATTGAATCCGAACCGATTATTCGAAAGACCTAAGGCGAATGGATCGAAACTACTAGTGTTCGCAAGTCGTGAGTGCGCAAGTAGTTCGATTTGCTTGCTGGCGAAATCGTATGTCGCAGAATAATCGAAATCGTTTAGAAAATTCGTTCCACCGTTCACATATGAACCTGGATAGATTCCAGGGCGAAACATTCTGAACGATGGTATCGGCATCATTCCACCGATGGGAGTTGACATAGGCTGCTCGACACTTCCCAGTGGATTTCGGATCAACAGAATCCGTCGATAAAGGATTCCATTTCGCACGAAATAAGCAATTTCAGCTTCTGGCGAAGCACCCGCGTTATTGTTTTGAGCACCTGGAATCCCATTCGCAAACATGCCATCGTCAGATTCAGGTTGATTCGGATTCTGGATCGTTCCACTTGGCGGCCCATTCGCCAACAGCTCTTTAGTCCTTCCATAAAACAGCTTGCCGACCTTTCGCAAGACTGTAAACTGCAGCACGTCATCAACGTCATTGTCCAGATCATTTTCAGAAATATAGAAGTAGCCGCTACGTAGCGCGGGATTAATGAAATTGGGATCCGTCAATGAAAGTGCGGAATTCGCCTTGTGGAAGGGCGTCAAATTAAAAAATGTTCGGTCCTGGAGATCATTTCGAAGAATCGTGCTCACTGTACGCTGACGCTGGTCGAGTTCTGACAGCGACTTCTGCTTGCTCATACTGCCTGTAGCGAGCGTGAAGATCTCGGCGAACATGACCATCATTAATAA
Organism: Planctomycetaceae bacterium; assembly: GCA_028291565.1. Taxonomy (GTDB): domain Bacteria; phylum Planctomycetota; class Planctomycetia; order Planctomycetales; family Planctomycetaceae; genus JAKFVC01. Next base: position 4,681 of record JAQGHT010000535.1, read on the forward strand.
TACGAGCGCCATCGCAACCATCATTTCCACCAACGTGAAACCCCTCCGAAAGAGGTTTCGTGAAACAGTTTGTCGGTGATGTGGTCTCATGGAATCAACTCCGCGCGATCAAAGACTTCAACGCTCAGGCTAGTACTTCAACTCTTTGTCAAACTCGAACGAATCGCCCGATATTATTATTGCGCCGGTGAAAGCGACTGAGGCTTGATGGGAAACACATCAACGACACCGCGTGGGAACATCGCCAAGCGAAACGATTTTGTGATGGCAGTGGTAAGTGTGATGTTTGAGAAAGTTGATATCGACGTAACGTCTGTATAATTCTGAATCTGGTACCAGTGACCGTTCTCGGCGTCGAGAAGATATCCCCCACGTTTCAAGAAGGGCGGGGAACCTGCCGAAAAGTTGACAGTGAGCGTGGAATTGCCCTCGAATGCGTCAATAGTGGTTGTACCTGTGGCTGGATTTAAAACTGGTGCACCTGGAGGAGTGCCAAATATCGCTTCTTCCTCGAGTGAAAATCCGCGACCGAAATAAACTACAACTGTCACGTCAAAAGCTGGCTGAGCGCTTGTCGCATTGATGAAACTGCTTGAATCATCCTGCGGACGCACCATCGCCAACCAAGTGTATTTTCGCTCTTTCGCCTCAAGCTTTGCGGATTCAAAAACGAAACCGCTTGGAAGCATAGGCAAGCCGTGTCCATCTAGTGCGTAATTACCATTACGATCCTCGTTTGCGTCGAGCGAGTTGTTGCTGTTTGTATCCTCGGTCCAAACTAAGGTATTGAGAGGAAGAATTTGTGTGATCGTCCGCGTAACGCTACTTTTTCCTCCGTTATACATCAGGTGCACTCGCATCTGAACAGAGGGAGCAGCAGGAGCAGCGGGATTCGGTGGATTTGGAAGGCTGATTCCCGCCAGATTGTCGACGGTGATTTGTGTCGTCCCTGGGCCGGTACCTGAGGTAATCGCCCCTTCATGTAAGACACTCCATGAATCAGGCCCAGCGCTGATGTCATCGGCGGTTTGCTGAAGGAATTCGAATCCGCCGCCAAATCGCGGCAAAAATCCAACCGCGCCGGGCAAGCCACGAACTAGTCCTTGAGGATCGAATAGATAAGGTTGGCTCGACGAAAAGTCATAATCGTTATACGGCAAGCCATCCTGATTTGAGTCAAACGAATTGGGATCCATATAGATATGCGGATAGACCGTCATCATGGATTCGGCGTTATACCGGACATTCGTTCCGATAGTTAACTGATTCGCGCGAGCCGTCTTCAATACTGATATTGGAAACAGTGAAGCCAAGCTGATGACTCCAATTGCCATAATGAGCAATGAAACCAACACTTCACTCAAAGTCGCCCCAAGACGACGGCTCGATGGCAATACGGCATCGCCCCGTCGCTTAGAAACATGAACGGCGAAAGTTGTTTCGTTACTCTGCATGCAGCAATGCGTTATGTGGCGTTTCATCGTCCTGCGGTCCCTCCGATTTTCGCGAAATACAAAGGATCTCCGCCCGCACGGACATCGACCGGGAACGTTCCAACAAAGCCGGTCTGTGGGAATATCGAACAAAACAGCATTGTGGATGCTTGTGGGTCACTTGGCAGCAGCCCCAGATTGATATCGTCGACATTCGCCAAACGCAGGTGAATGACTCCTTGGGACGCCAAGTCGCCTGCGATATTGCCCTGACCAGTAAACATGATGTCCATATGGTCGGTAAACGTCCCCGGTCCAGCGAAGAAATTGCCTGGTAAGACGCTATTGGCCAAGTCAATTGCAACTCCCGCTGATAATCGCATTGGCTCTTGGCTTGGCAAAACCGAGGGCGTCAATACGATCTCATAGTTCTTGTTCTCCATGGTGTTTGGGTCGGCCATCAAGGGAGGCAGCGGATTGATATCGCTTTGGTCGTTCGTGCCAGGCCAAAGCGTCTCAGACGGGTTGTCAACCGTCCCGTCGCCGTCATCGTCGAAGCCTGGCCAGCCAGGGAGCGTGTCGCCGGGCCCATACAGGTTTGCAGGAAGGTAATATCCAACGGGTTTCGCTTGGTTCGCATCGACATATTTCGACTGCGGCACGAGTTGCATGGTCTCTACACCGACACCGGAATAAGCAGACAATGGGGTTGGATCGATCCAATACCACGTCGTATTGATTCGCATTCGAGCGCCATATGTCAGAAGTCCTTGATCAAAGAGGAGCTTCCATCCGGTCTTATAGCCTCGTATTGTGCTGACCACAGTACCATTAGGGCCTGGGTCAAGGAGCCCGTCACCGTCATTGTCGGATCGACCAATCTGAATATGACCTTGATTCCAAGGCGTGTCCGCACCAACGAACACCAGACTTGTCACGATGTTGGGATTGTTCGCGTCAAGCAGCAGCCGAACACCCCGCGTGACCGCCGAGTTTACTGTCGCCGCTTTTATGGCTCGGTCCTTCGCACCACCGATGGCTGATTGAACCTGCCGGGCTGACGAACGAATACGGTCTGCGGACGCAGTAGTTGAATACACGGCAACGGTCAGCGTCGTCATGATCAACAGAATTGCGGCGACGATCAACATCTCCACTAATGTAAAACCGCCTCGGTCATTCTGTGGGCAAACCCTACGAATATGAATTGTTTTCATGCTATTTACCTCCCGAACGGTTCGTATAGTTCGAGATATCATCATAGGTCACGTTGAGATTAGTCGAGGGATCAAGAGCGGCTAAATGGCCAAAATTCGTCAAATCATTGGGCTCGAACAACCCCGTTTGCCCATCGGCTCCAGCTGAAACAATGAGAGGCAGTGAATAAGTCTCCGGAGTATGAAACGGCCAGTTTGTGATGTTCATTTGGGCGGCACCCCATAGATTTGCCCCAGCCATCTTTGACCACGGTCCTTGGCCCAACTCGAAATTCGTGATATCGCTCGGGTTGATTCCATAGTAATCTCGTGGCTTGGGAGGTGGGGGCGGATTGACTCCGATTTGTAAAGTCCGATACTTATCTTCCGCGTCGTGAGTCAGCTCCGAAGTCGTTGAGGGAAGGCCAGGGATCAACAAGCGCGCCGTGGCGGTTGGCGGAAACACCCCGGTCAAGACAGTACCTCGAATCATGCGTGTCGGCCAACGGTAAAATCGTAATGGCTGCCCCCAGGCATCGATGATTTCGGGCCAACCGTTGTTATTCGTGTCTTTCACTTCTGACGTGGAGAATACGTCCTCTCCTTCTGGCGGATATCCCAGAATATTCGCCTTGGTCAGGAGAAAGTACAGCACCTCAGCGCTTTCCTGCGGGCCTGCGGGCGACGTCGGAATCATTGGACTACCTGGAGGCAAACTAGTGATCAGAGTCACTGGAACTTCTGACCATGTTTGAGGAAAGGACGCACGAAACCGCATTTTGTTGAGTACTGCTTCGGCCCTCGCCAGATTTCCATTAAAATTTGACGCGGCGAAACTCGTGACATAGGGGCGATCAATCTTGTTTCGAGTAACAGCGTCAATCCGGCTTTGCAGTAGTCCTTGAACCTTGACGATCGTGGCCCTTGTGGCACTCACTTTTGCAGTGCCAATCATACTCATGACGGCCACGCCAAGGATCGACATCAGCAACGCGATAATTGCGACGACGATGAGAAGCTCCACCATAGTAAAGCCTGGCCGGACATTACTTGGCCGCGTTTCGCGGATTGATTTCTGAGGCCAGAAAAGTGGACGCTGCATGATCGATCTCAGGGTCAAGAGTCAATGTCTCAGTTATGAGCGACCAGATAGCTGGCCACCCTTAGCAGTTTGCTTGCCGCCAAATGTATCGAAAGCTGTTATTTACTATTCAACACACCACTGTTGAAATTGGTGATGTTGTCATAATCACGCCTATCGTTCAGTGCGCGATTGGTGGCATTCGCATCAAAGGGCCCGCCACTCCCATATGCGCCATCCGCTCCCGGCGAGATGAGCTGGAACGATTTGTTTTTCTGCGCAACCACGCTGTTCCCAACGCGATAGACATCAAGCAGATTTGTATTGGCCGGATAGGGAACGGGCATGGCTTGGGGGTTTACGAGTGCGTCTTGCGGAGAATAGCCACGCCCTTCGTAGCTGCTTAAATACAGATAGGGAAGGGTTTGACTCGGAGTCGGATCAACATAGATTAAGGCACTTCCAGCGTCTGCGGTGTTACGTGTGGTTTTAAGTTGAGCGGGTTTGAACTCGAAAAAAGGACCGTCACGCGATTCGCTACCGGACGCGGGCGATAACGGATCGAGTGGATTCTTTGAGAACCCAGTCAACGCAAAGGCGCCGGTCGGACTTGCAACGACTCCGCCTCCAAGGAAGAAAACGAGACACTCGGCGCCCCTCAGGTAGAGAAATCCGTTCGGCGCAGCTAAGTTTCGCGTCGCAGTAAAATCAAAGTTCGGCCAAATGCGAGTAATCAACGCTCTACTCCGAACTCGTTCCATATCGTAGCTTACCGAGGCGCCGGTAATTGGATCGGTAAACATCCCAGGATGAGACTGCCAACTCGGAGTGCCAGTGGGATTTTGATAAAGTAGAATTCTGCTAGGAGGCTCCACTCCGTAAACCGACTTAAACTGCGCGATTGCAGATTCAAGGCCACGAAGTTCCGTCGAGATTTGTGTATTTCGCGCCGCCTTGAAACTGCTCATGACTGCCGGCAGTATGAACCCCATAAGGATTC
>JAQGHT010000550.1 GCA_028291565.1 Planctomycetaceae bacterium
GATCGGGCCAATTTCAATCAGGTCGAGATGATTATCGACACAAATAGCTTTAAACCGGTGGCATTGAGATTTACTAACCCCACCGGGAGCTCCGCTGATGTCTACTTGTTTACGGACGTGCAGTTTAATACCCCCGAAGGGCCTGACAATCTGAACCCTCCGAATCTGCAGGGCTACAAGACGAATATTCACAGCGCGAGCCCCACAAAATAGCTTTTGAAGTTGCGCTATTTTGAATCTCATGTCTGCAGTCCCGCCAGGGACGACCGATAATAGCCCACCGTTTTCAACGGTGGGATCACCTGAATTCACTGAATATTTCCCATCCAGATGTTACGGAGCTGGCCCGTATAGCGGTTGTTCGAATCGTCCTGACCCCCCAAATAGAGAGTCATCGCGCGATCCAGTTGCGGGGTGATCGTCAAGGCGTCCTTCCGGATCAAGCGATTGTCGATGTACAGTTCCAATTCGTTCGATATTGAATCATGGAGAAACTTTACATTGACCCACTTGCCAACAACAGTGGACGCCAACGGCACCGAGATACTTTGGCCGCGTTCGGCAACCGTGTCTTCAACAGCGCAGTGCAGTTGTGGCCCGTTGTAGAGAACGATAAACGCATCATGTCCACCTCGGCCGTCGCCCCAGAAGAACAGCGAATGCCGGCCACCGTTCAGATGCGGGGCCATGAAATCAAATGTGACCAGCCAGGATTTCTTTAAATCAAACGTGTCCGGCACGGTCACGGGCTGGATTCCGGTCTCGCAGTTTACGATCCCCTCAATCAAAACTCCGGTGGGCGGTTCAGACAGGATTTTCTTGAATTTCCGCCCGCTCATCGCTTCATAGGCCGTTTCGAGTCGCTTCTCTGCAGTCACTTTCGCCAAGCCTGAAACGTTGGGGAGGATTTGCTCGTACCAATAGGCCACGCGCGGAAAGATCTGCACGCGCTCATTGCCTTTCTTACTCTCCGCGAAGGCCCACCATGCATCGGCGGTTGCGGATTGCGAATCGACATCGCGAGCCGTGGCCTGGTCTTTTGCGGCGATGGCCTTCAATTCGAGTTTTGCGCCTTTACTCAAATAAGCCAATCCCTGGTCCCAGTCCTGTCGGACGAAACACAGATAACGACCGACGACACCGTTCGCTTCGGGATCATCGGGACTGGACGTGAGCTTCTTGCGGGCGTCGACGACCTGTTGCCAGACTTTTTGCAGGTCGGTGTATCGAACGTTTTGTTCATTCGCCCGTTTTACAACAGCATTATCGTGTGAGGCGCGTGCCAGGGTCACCGAAAGCTTGGCCACGTCCTTCGACGCATCCCAATCCTCAGCGGCCTCGGCATCGCCAGCGAGTTTTAAACCGACCAGCGCCAACATGCGCTTGAGCGGAACGACTTTGGTGTCTTTGGCCGCTTTACGAAACAGTTCCAGTTTCTCGGCGACCGGTTTCATCTCAAACGTCAGGGCCAGTTCGTCCACTAACCGAAAGGCCGACAGGACGTCACCGACTGATGTGTACAAGGCAATGGCTTCGGTCGCCAGTGCGTATTCGGATAGAGTATCTTCTTTCGTTTCCTGCGCGAGAGTCCCGAGTTTCAACGCGAGACTCCACTTTAACTGTGGATTCTTGGCGGCTTTGAAGTCGGTGGCATAAACCTCGCGGACTTTCTTCACGGCGGCCTGCAGTTCACCGCTTTCGGGAACCTTGATTCGCGGCGTGTCCAGTTGGCCTTCCTTTGGAACACCACCAGTTTGAGCTCCCACGTGCGAGAGGACGAAAACCGACTGGAAGAGAACAATGAATGCCACGCCCACGAACGTGAGCTTGAGCTTGAGTTTCATTTGAGTCTCCAAGTTTGTGGCGCAGAATGGACTAACGGGACGCATGGGAATGATGAGATTCATAAGTCCCATCCCGGTCCCATTAGTCCCATTCATCTGCCGTAATACTGGCATCCTGCCAAAGCTGGACGATCTCCAGCGTTTTGAGGCGATAGGAGTTGGTTTGCGGCCGCGCGGAGTCGATCACCGGCTTATAACTTCAAGTGCTTGATCGCTTCCGCGGGGCTCATGATGTAGCTGATGTAGAAAGGCCCGAATTCCGCGTATTTGGCCGAGGCCTTGTCAAACCGCATTGTGTACACGATGTCCTTGATGAATTCCGGGGTTCGGCCCCAGAGTGTCACGCCCCATTCGAAGTCATCAAAACCGGTTGAAGCCGTGATCAATTGACTCACTTTGCCGGCGTACATCATGCCGCTGCGTCCATGTTCGGACATCATTTCCATGCGACTGCTGAACGGCTCGGTATACCAGTTCGCCAGCGGGTCACGGATTTTATTCATCGGATAGAACGACATGACTGGCCAGGGTGGCAAGTCCGGATACAGCCGCTGCTTGTTCATCGATTGCTCGCGTTGCTCGTAAGCCTTCAGCTTCGCGGCATAGGCCGGGCCCGCGGGATCGTTCCCTTCGGCGACCAGTCGTTGGCCGTACTGTTCCAACGTCGGAACGTATTCCGAGACTTCCGTAATCGACACAAAGGAGTAAACGGGTTCCAGTGCGGCTCCCATCAGGCTGGCTCGAATGGCGTGTTGAATGCCGTCCAGGACCAGGGGATCGGGATCGAGCAACATCAGGCCCAGATCGGCCTTGTGTCCAGAAACGATCGAAGTCTGGATCCGGGCTGGTGCTCCCTTGCGATTCGGGTCCAGAATCTCGGCCAGTTCCGCACGAGCTTCGTCGCGCGCACTCTCCGCGCCGTCGCCCTCCAACATTTCCAGACCCTCTTGATTGATGGCATAATACAGATGGAGGCAATGCCAGCCACTGGTCATGCGAATTGTCGGGTCGGGCAGATTTCCAGCAGGTGGTCCAGGTGGTCGCGACATGGTTTGTACGGCGTTCCTTCAAATGGGGGCGTGTTAAAATGAGCAGGATGCAGGCGTATGTATCATTCGGGTTGTTCGAACTTATTAGACCCGCATGTGCCGATTTGAAACAGGAATGTGCAAGGTTGCATTGAAAAATTGCAAAATTCCGTCTGCCAGGTCAAGAGCTCAATCGCCAAGTCATTCGAACCAAGGCGGATTCTTGCCTGTCACGATGACTAATTTTAAGGTTGACGTCATAGACTCACAAGCAACTGCAAATTCTTAAGGATTCAAATGTTACGCTTGAAAGCGGCACGCGACCCAAATCGCATCAGGGCGTGAATTTTCGTTACGATCCGATTTTTTTGAAATTGTGCGTGACATTTCATTTTAACTGGGTACGATTTTTCCTGTGGACTGGATGGACTGTCAAATCCATCTCTCTGGAGGGAATCATGCTGAATGGCCCGTACGCAAGTGCCTTTTACGAAGATGCGGCTTGGGACGACTCAGAAGAGAGCAACGGAGGTGTCGCAGTTTCAGCCCCTTTGCTCAACCTGCACGAGGTTGAGCAGAATGTCTGGCGCGAACTCCAACAAGCTTCAGGCGGTCATTTCTCGAGCCTCATTGTGCGGCGGCTGCATGACGGGGTCTGTTTGCAGGGAGTCCTGGAGACCGAAGACGAGAAATTCATGGACGGTGTGGACACTCTTGTGAAACGCGTCGCCTGCGTGAATCGTGTCTTGAATCAGCTGGTCGTGCGAGGTCCGAGAACGGACTTGCCCAACTGAGTTTCGATCGACCGCCGTAAGTCGCCTCAGTGTGGTGCGACACTCCGTGTCGCACAATGCGAGCCCAAAGCGCAGTGAAGGACGAGGCGACTTTGCGCGGTGCTCACTGGAATTGGCTAATTAAGTGCCCGGAAAAAGTCGTGTAGGATGGCCGCCCTCGGCCGTCGCTTCTTCCTACATGCGCTAAATGAAAGCACTCGAAACATCGAACCCGATGCGACTGAAACTGACTATTTATCGCCTTGTCACCACCAAAAACTCAGACGGCCGAGGGCGGCCATCCTACATGTGCCGATTCATTGGCGGTGCATTTTGCGTCTTCCCTAATGCGATTTGTGAGACTTCAGGCCTCTTCAAGACACTTGCCCAAAGTCTCACGACTTCAGCTACGAGAGACGTGCGACATGGCCCCCTCATGATTATCGTGGCGGGACGCCTCGTCAGTCGCTTTGCTTCTGACTCGCTATTCACGACACGGAGTGTCGTGGCACAATAGAGTGCATGTGAATCGGATGGCGGCGTATTTCGAATGTTCGTATTTGCGAGGAGCAGTCGTAGTGGTAAATGTGCTACTGGAGACTCATTCCTTAGAACTTTGCTCCCGGCTGCGGCTTTTTCTTATCGTCGGTTTTCTTGGGGTTGGTCTTGTCCGGCTTGTCCGTCTTCCCCTTCGCAGGCGGTAAGATATTCAGGACACACCGGAAACCAATATCGGGAGCCGTCTCGTTTTGGGGTATGGCTGATCGATGCCAGATGGCCCAGTCACTGTTCCCGCCGCGAACGACCTGCTGTTTAATGCCTGGAGCGGACTTGGGACCGATGGGATTGTGCACTGTCCCCGCTCCGAGTGTGATTTCCTTTTGATAGATATCCGCCTGATACAAGTCGAGACACCATTCGCGCGCATTGCCTGCCATGTCATACACACCGAACGCACTGCGATCACCGGGGAAATATCCCACTTTGTCCAACTGGCCTGGCAGCCGTGGAGCTTGAAAAATGGGCCGTCCTTCGCCCCACGGAAAATCGTGGCCCTTGTCGCCACGAGCCGCGCGTTCCCATTGCGATTCGGTCGGCAA
>JAQGHT010000562.1 GCA_028291565.1 Planctomycetaceae bacterium
TTAATTGCACTGGCCAACCAGCCAGAGAAGATGCCCCGCCGATTGGTTTACGTCGTCAATCGACGAACTGTTGTGGATCAGACCACGAATGAAGTCGAAAAAATCCGGGCGCGTTTGAATAACTCCAAGGAAGGTGTGGTTAAAGATATCGCCGAAAGTCTCATTCGACTTTCGGGAAATCCTCTTACTCAAGATGCTCTTGCAGTTAGTACGCTGCGAGGTCAGTTCGCCGACAACCGGGAGTGGTCTGCTGACCCGAGTCGTCCTGCGGTCATCGTGGGCACCGTAGATATGATTGGCAGCCGTCTACTTTTCAGCGGCTACGGTATTGGGTTTAAGAGCAAACCGCTTCATGCTGGATTCCTTGGCCAAGATGTGCTGCTGATTCACGATGAGGCCCATCTGGAGCCCGCATTTCAGCAATTGCTCATCAGGATGCAACACGAACAGGAACGATGCAAGGAATTTCGGCCTTTTCGAGTGATGGAACTGTCGGCGACATCACGGGCGGGTAAAGAAGTCTTTAGCCTAACGGATGAGGACCGAGCCAACCACGAGGTTGCGAAACGAATTGGGGCAAGAAAAGCTATTTCGCTTCACGAACTTGACGAAGAGAGAAGATTGGCCGAAACAATCGTAGAGCTCGCGCAAGGTGAACACACGAAGGACCGGGCCGTCTTGATATTCGTCCGCAAGGTCGACGATGTCGAGAAAATCGTCAAGCAACTACCAAAGGGTGCGACGCAGCAACTAACAGGCACGCTGCGCGGCTTCGAAAGGGATAGCATGGCCGATCCACGAAAAGAAAAAGGTTGTGGGATCTTTGCTCGATTTCTGAAGCCGCCGAAGCCCAACGCAGACGAACTTGAGCGATGGAAGGTCGAGCCTCAACCAGGCACGGTTTATCTGGTCTGTACCTCGGCTGGCGAAGTTGGAGTGAACATCTCCGCCGACCACTTGGTTTGCGATCTATCGACATTTGAGAGTATGGCCCAACGGTTCGGTCGCGTAAACCGCTTCGGTGAGCACAATGATACAGAAATGCACATCGTTCATCCCACGAGTTTTGATGAGAATGGCGTCGAAGCGCGCCGTGCGAACACTCTCGAGATAATTAAGAAGCTCAATGGAGACGGCAGCCCACAGTCCCTAAGCGAGATACCCCTGCAACAGCGAATCGACGCGTTTGCTCCAGAGCCAACCATCCTGCCGACAACGAATATCCTTTTTGACGCATGGTCTCTCACTACGATCAAAGACAAACTCCCTGGTCGTCCTGATGTTGGGCCGTATCTACACGGCATAGAAGATGACTCGGCCTCGGAAACGCTATTCGCATGGAGGGAAGAAGTCGACCTTTTAACGGGAAGGGTTGGGAAAGACGACGTCGAAGAACTTTTGGATCAAGTTCGATTGAAGCCACATGAACTATTGCGTGTAACGACGTATGGAAAAGGACGGGCATACGACCAACTTCAGAAAATCTCGGACCGAAATCCAAAGTCACCTATTTGGATCATCGAACCGGATGGAACTCTGGTCACGGATAAAATAGCCTCGGACCTCGTGACGAAACGGGGCGCAGACTATGCCGTTTCGCTGGCTGCTCGAACGGTGATACTTTCCCCCAGGGCGGGAGGCCTCACCGCAATTGGGACTCTCGATGGAAGCGAAGCTTTTTCCGCAGAACGTCAATACGATGTCGCGGGAGTAACTTCAGAAGTGCCGCTATTGCGATTCAAGGTGAGTGCAGATGTCGATGGCCATTTGTGGCTCAAACCAGTTACGCCGATCAAAGGTATTTCGAACGACTTTAGAGCAGAACTAGGTTCCGTAACGAATCGTTACCGGGAACTGAATTCATTGTTCCGCCAATTAGAGCTGCCTCCCACTCGGCCCAAATTCAGTCTCAAGTTGACGACCCCCTCGAATGAAGACGACGAAACGGGCGTCGCAATCCAGGAATATCTCATTCTCCAGCAAATTCTCCCCAGAAAGGAAAGTGAAGCCGTTTCCGCTTGGCCAACTTTGAAAAATCACTTGGACGGTGTAGGCCATTGCGCCTCGGTAATTTGTAAGCAATTAAACCTCAACGAAGAATTAACTCGGGCGATTGAACATTCCGGAGCGTGGCACGACCTTGGAAAAGGTCGCGCTGTCTGGCAACGAGGCGCAGGCAACGAGAAGGCCCATATCACTGTCGCGAAAACGATTCACGGCCGACCACCAGAAAACCTCAACCGCTACCGGCATGAACTTGGCTCATTGATCGATGTCTGCGGCGCCGCCGACTTCGCGAAGGAATTTGAGGACTTGTCGGAAAATCAGCGGGACATCGTCCTGCATCTCATTGCATCCCATCATGGTCGCGCTCGACCACATTTTCCTGAAATCGAAGCTGTCGACATGGAAAGTCCGTCCGACTTGGTGAAATCGGTGATGAAGGACGTTCCCTCGAGATTCGCCCGACTGCAACGGAAGTACGGTCGATGGGGCCTGGCCTACTTAGAGTCAATCTTGCGAGCCGCTGACATTCTCGATTCGCAACGAATTGACGCCGCGTCTCTTGGTGATCCAGTACCAGGCGAGTGGCCGAAACCATCTGCCAAGGTCTTACGATTCCCCCTTAAACCGAATCCGCCACCTGGCATCCGAATCAAAATAGACCTCACCAATCCGGGTCAATTCTTCGCCTGCTGTGGCCTGTTGGAACTTGCCGACCGCCTCTGGCCGGGAGCTGAAGCATGGTTTGAAAAGGGGACGTTTCTTGTGCACTGCGAAGGAAGCCTGACCCTCCTGCTGGATGCCTTGGTCAATTGTGCAATGACAAACACGATGACGGAGGCTCAGCACGCCCGCTATAAGGAAATCTCCGCATGGAGTGGGGTCAAACGAAATAGCGCATCCGGCGTCGAAGACGAATACAAGGGATTGGGAAAATTGCTTCGCGAGGCTCCTATCGTTTTGCGTGCTCCTTTCGACATTACACTGGACTGGTTCGTCGATATTTTCGCCGGGGGAAGCCGATTCAAGACCTGGGCCGGACAGCAGTCAGTTCTTGGCATCGCTACTTCGATGAAGGACGCGTTAAAGGTCACCACATGGCGAAACGAAGACTGCTTGACATACGCTGCACGGGAATGTGGTCTCCCGTTCAATTTTGATTCGGACCTCGGCGGTCAAGGCGGCGCAATTGACGTCGGCTTTAGCTTCGACCCACTGGCGGGAAGCGCATTGACCCGGATCGAATCCATGGCCCGTCCCGCACTCGAATTGCTCGCTTTCATCGGCTTGCAGCGATTCCGTCCGAAAGAGTTCAATGGCGAGAATCGATTCCTGTACACTGCGTGGAATCGACCGCTGCCAATCGAAGTGGCGACGCCCGCCGCATGCGGGGTTTTGCCGATTGTTGGCTCGGACCAATACGAATTTCGCCTGTTGTACCGAACGAAGTATTTGAAAAGTTTCCTGCCTGCGATTCCTTTTTCCGGAGATTCTGATGAGTGACTTGACCAAATTTGATTCATGGCTAACGACCGACGGCTTCGCCGCATTGGTCATTCGCGAGTTCCTCGAACCCGTCGAAGGGCCGGATGGGGTACTCTTTCCTGCGACGTACGCTGCCGCTGAAGACAAAAAGATATTCCCCGGCGGGTATAACATCGACCCACCAGAAGGCGACAAGAATGTCTGCCTGGTCGACAGTGTCGGCTCACAAGCAAACCGCATCGAACCCATCTTCGCCAAGCCGGACTACATTCATTTAGTGCCACAAATCTTTGTGAAAGCTGGCGAGAAGTCGGTGAGCATCCTGGAAGCTGGCCACCGAGCTGGCGATGCACTCGTTCGCTGCACACTGTTGCAGAAGGAACTGCAAGACTCATTTAAAGCCGTGCTGAAAGGTAACGCGGAGCCACTGGCCAGGATCGCCCCGACTTCGCTTGTCTTTGGAGTATGGGATTCACGGGATACGCAAGCGAAGTTGCCTCGCCTGATCGCGTCCACAATCCGGGCATTCGATGTCAAACGCCTCAAACGATCAGCCCAATATAATCCATCGACCGACTACATCGGTGATAAACTTTTAGACGAAACGACCGACAAAGCATTGAAGGATGCATACGCCGAGCGAGGTTTTATTCACGTTCCAGCCACCGGATCTCACGGCGGTGTAATTGCAATGGGAGGAATTCGTCGAGATGCCACTCTTAGCCTCGCAGCGTTACGGTTGCTTACCGTCGGCGGCGACAATGAGAAAACTCTTGCTCTTCGCCGTTACATCCTCGGTCTTGCCTTGGTCGCGTTCACGTCGAATGCTTCGACATACCTTCGTCAAGGCTGCAACCTCGTACCGAACGAGAAAGCCCGTGAATTCAACCTTGTGCATTCCGACGGCACACGCGAGTCGCAAAAGCTGACCCAAGAAGAGGCTTTGAAGTATGCGACGGGGACGGCTAAAGTCTTCGGCGTTTCTCCGGGAAAAGAAGTTACTTTCGATCCGAAGTTGGCTCAGCTTGACATCAAGGGCGAGGGAGACACGAAGCAAACTCGGAAGAAAGCCGCCAAGAAAGCAGAATCTACTGCGACAGCGCCGGAGGAAAGTGCATGAATACGGTTCTCTGCCTCACCCTTCGATTTCTTGACCCTGTGCCGCAATTCCACGGTCGGAGCGACGATGGTAAACCAGAATGGCCGCCTTCGCCACTGCGCTTGTTTCAAGCCTTGTTATACGCTGCAGGAAACCGCTGGCGCGACAATCAGTTCCGAGACTTCGCTCTGCCAGCATTGCAGTGGCTTGAACAAGTCCAGCCGTCCGTTATCGCCCCGTCAACGGCTGTTGACAGTTTCGGCTATCGCATGTACGTTCCGAACAACTCGGGCGACTTGATGACGGCGGCATGGGCTCGCGGAGATACTGAAACGAGCATGGCGAAGTTCCGCGTAGAAAAAGATGTTCGCCCGACAAATCTGAATGGCGATGTAATTCGGTTCCTCTTTCCTCTATCAAACGGAGTCTGCTCCCATTTTGAAGCTCTCCAGGCAATCACTCGATCTGTAACACATCTCGGATGGGGGATCGACATGGTGGCGGGGAATGCGGAGTTACTCACCGCAGCGGAAGTCGCCGAGCTCAAAGGTGAAGTTTGGCAGCCGGCGCAAGATTCCAAGGGAACGCCACTTCGTGTTCCGATTGCCGGCACGCTTGACGCACTGATTTCCAAGCATCACGCGTTCTTGGGAAGAATTAGTCCAGACGGCTTCAAACCGGTGCCGCCGTTGTCCGCGTTTCGGGTTGTTGGATATCGACGTGCGACGGAACCACCTCAGCGACAGTTTGCCGCGTTCAGTATTTTGAAGCCTGATGCGAGCGCGATGCGGTCGTTTGATACGTTGCGTCGAGCTCGTGACGTGGCCGGCATGACTCGTCATGCCGTCGCGATAGCGGCTCACGACCAGGGCTGGACCGAGGAGCGAATCAATGTATTCGTCCACGGTAAGACGCCTGAAGGATCAAAACCTCCGAATGGGCAGGACTGTCCCGATCGCTTTCAGTATCTGCCGCTGCCCACGATCAATCATGCCTTGAAGCGGGTCGAGTCGATTCGTCGAGTGCTCATCGCTGCGCCGCCTCATTGTGGCCAACAAATCGCGTGGGCGAGGCGCACTATGGCGGGAGCCGAATTAGTCAATCAAGATGATGTTGCTGCGCTGCTAACAATCCTGCCTGGTTCAGACTGGGTGCTTCGGCAGTACGTCGAAGAATCGAGAACATGGTCTACCGTTACGCCTGTCATTCTGCCCGGCTATGACGACCCGGATCATCTTCGACGAAAGCTCAAGGAATGTCGTGACGCTGAAACACAAAAACGGTACCTCGCCCGATTGGATGCGAGAATGGAAGAATTGCTTCGCAAAGCGTTTCGGCAAGCAGGCTATTCCCGCGAGCTCATTGAGCAGACGCAACTGGAATGGCGTGAAGTTGGATTTCGCGCCGGAACCGAACCCGCTTCGCGATATTTACCGCCCGAGAATCTGAACAATGTTCCTCGAATTCATGTTCGCGTCCGGTTTCCGTCGGAAGTGCGAGGGCCAGTCGCCGTTGGCAGTGGTCGCTTTCGCGGCTTCGGACTGTTTGCAAAAGCGGAAGACTAGCAGGAATTTCAAAAGCACGAAGGGTTAGGAGTTGACATCACCTTGAAGGACCGGTGGCCCTCTGCGCCGCCAACCATCATTTCGGCCCGAAAATCAGCCGCCCGGCGCTACCCCCGGTTTTTTTGAATAAACATTGTCACTAGTGAGGCGGCTAACGACAGAAGGCATTCACTGTGAGCGGAATGGAGCTAGCCACCGGTTTTTTTACGGCGACGTTCACTGCAAAAGCCGGCGGCGATAGCGGTTTAAGTTTGAGTTTGCCGGTGCCACTGCTTTGGGATTGTACTCAATCCTCAAGCAGTGCGACCTCGAGCATGTGTTTGCACTGCTTCCGTTGAGTACAGCGGCAAAGCAGTGGCACGATTCATCCTCGCAAACCGGCACATTCAAGGTTAAACCGCTGTAACGCCGAACCGCTCATGAAACTGCCCGCAAAGCAAGCGACATTCGGCGGAAACATCTTGGCAGCCAATAGTGAAATCACAGGAGAAAACTGTCATGGCAAAAAGGTCCTCGAAATCGAAGACTGAGCAAAGGTCGTGGATTCAGGGACTCGACGAACAGGAGGTTCGCGAGGCATTGAAAGAGGCTACTGTTGATGCCTATGGCGATGATGAGCAGCACACCGGATTGCTCACCGCGATTCAGGACGAACTGGTGTTTCCGTTTCGGGTTTCGGTGTTGGGTGAGGAAGTTAGCGTGGTCGACATGGAATGGCCGGAGGGAGATGAGTACGGGTTGGATCTGGTCTGTGAACGGAACGGGAAACGGCATCGGATTGAGGCTCGATCGGTCGAGTTGCTGAAGCCGCTCCCCGAGGGACACTTGTTTCTGGCCGCGTATCTGGATTGGAAGCGCCGGATGTAAGGATCGGCAAAGTAATTACTGTCGTGATAAGTGGCAAGTATTTATCAGCCCCGGAGGGCCACGCCGTGAAGGATTCTCGTAGCTGAATTCGTGAGAATTTGGGCCAATCGACGTGTTCCGCCCGAAATCTCACGATTTCAGCTACGCGGAATTCGCCACACCAAAATTCTCCACTCCGTAATTATCCGGGAATACGAGAGTTCCGACACTTATTGATTCTCCGGTCCTAACGGCATTGCGTGCCACTCGTACCGCTTGGTGCTTTTGTTGTACTTCAACTCGAAATATTGGGTATCGGAAAATGATCGACGGCCGAGGGCGGCCATCCTACAAGGCATTCCACACGCGGAGGAAAACATGGCCGACGATGGTGATGACGACGGCGTTGATCTGAACGAATGGGAAGAGGCATTTCGCGCCGCCGCCGAAGCGGATGACTATGCGATTTTTCGGGACCATCTGCGCCGGCTGGGACTTCCCGATGAGCCCCTGATGCTGCTCGACGGAACGATCCAGTTCGTCCAGATGTGGAACGGCTTCACTTCTCTGGCCCGCAGAGATGCTTTCACGTCGTTGCTGGAAATGCAAACCTACGATCCGGCTTTGTCTTCCGAGGCGGTTTACGCATACACATTTGATCTCTGCGGAATGGCTTACGCCCGAGTCCTGATTGAATCGAAATATGGGACTCTCGACTGGAGTCCCCTGACCGACGAAGAGCGGTGTCACTTGGAAATGGAAGCCACCGATGACCTGCGGTTCGACTACAGCGAAGATGAACTCGATATCGATTTCGAATTCGCCCCGTTCGACGAAACATTTCTTTTTGCCCGTGTTCAGGAGGTCTACGGCGACGAGGACGAAGTCGAGGACGAAGTCGAGGACGAAGAGGTTCAGTCCTAAGAGCCTGGCAAACAACCCGATTTTTCTGTAGGCGATGTCTCTCCGAGACTCGCAGTCGAAGAGCTTTTCAATAGCCGTTCAGGCAAACTCTTCGACGTACCAGTTATTGGGCAGGCTCTAAGCATGGCGCGGGGGGCGGCGTCAGCCCCCTGTTCTTTGTAATCAGATCATGAGCGGCACGACGCTATAGCGGTTTAACTTTGAGTGTTCCGGTGCCACTGCTTTGGGATTGTACTCAATCCTCAAGCAGTGCAACCTCGAGCTTTTGTTTGCACTGCTTCCGTTGAGTACAACGGCGAGCAGTGGCACGAGACCTTGATCTCAATGCGGAAGACGAAAGTCAAACCGCTGTAGCCGCCGGTTTTAAGGCAGAAATCGACACAGGGCACCGGTGGCGAGCGACAGACCGATCAAAGCGAGCGCCATTTACCGAATGCCACTTCCAATGGTTCTTTGACAATTCGTATTGAAACTTCCTTGCCATTTTCCGCGACGCGCACCAGGTCGCGGCCCCATTTACAGACGTGGCATATGCCTCTGGCTTGTGCGATTTAGCATTAGATCGGCCAGATTTGTCCTGGATTCAACCATGTATTCGTACGATGTTCTGAACACTTCACTCTTCACGGCGGCATGATGCGCTGCGCCGTTGGTTTCGAGCGGCACGGAAAGCCCACTTCTTCTCTCTAAGAAAGGCTTTTCAAATCATGAGTGCCCCCGCTGGTCCATTACCCCCCAATCCCGAGACCCCACTTATCGCGACTGACGCTGCCAGCGCCAACGCGGATGGTGGCAGCATTCGCCACGAGCCACCCGCAGCTAATGCGTCCGTTCGAGATGACGCCGATTTGCTGCCGGTTCGCATGCTGAACGAATTCACCTATTGTCCCCGACTGGCTTATCTGGAGTTCATTCACGGGGAATTCACGGATAATCTCGAAACGAAACAAGGGACGTTCGGACATCGCAATGTCGATCGTCCTTCGTCAGCCAAAGTGCCGGCCGCCGCGGCGCCGGTGGCCACGCCTGCCGCAGCTGATGCCGCCGTGCTGGACGGTGTGCTGCCCGAGAAAACAGATCTGATCCAGAAAGGAACCAATTTACCCTGCCTGCATGCCCGGTCGCTGATGTTGTCGTCGGCCACGGACGGCTTGATCGCCAAACTGGACGTGCTGGAACTGGATGGCAACGTCGCCACGCCCGTGGACTACAAACGCGGGTCGATCCCCGATATCCCGGAACGAGCCTGGGAACCCGAACGAGTTCAACTGTGTGCCCAGGGCCTGATTCTGCGCGACGCGGGTTATCAATGTGAGCGGGGCGAACTGTATTACATTGAATCGAAACGCCGAGTCACGATTGAATTTGACGAGACCCTCGTCAATCGCACGCGGCAACTTGCCAGAGATTTTCGCGAGGTGATCGCCAAATCTCAGATGCCGCCGCCCTTGGTCGACAGCCCCAAATGTCCGCGCTGCGCCCTGGTCGGAATCTGCCTGCCGGACGAGACCAATCTGCTGACACATTCCCTCCCAGCGAGCGGTGAGAGCGAGAACTCTCTGGCGGCCGCTGGTTCAAACTTGGCAAGTGATCGCAAAGTGCTGACTGGTCAAGCAGTCGAATCCACGCAGCAACCGAAGCCGATCCGCAACCTGCTGCCGTCCCGTCCCGAAGCGCTCCCGTTTTATGTCCAGGAACAGGGCGCCTATGTCGGCAAGGACGGAGATCGCATCGTCGCCAAATACAAAGACGAAAAACTCGCGAGCACTCCTTTGATCGATGTCTCGCAAGTCAGTCTGTTTGGAAACGTACAGATGTCGGCCCAGATTCTGCGTGAAGTGACGTCCCGCGGAATTCCCATCTGCCACTTCAGTTATGGAGGCTGGTTTCATGCACTAACAAGCAGCCTGATTCACAAGAATGTAGAACTCCGACAGGCCCAGTTCGCCATCGCCGCCGAACCGATCCGGTCTCTCAGTTTGGCACGGGGCTTCATCCTGGCCAAGATGAAGAACTGTCGAACCTTGTTGCGACGTCATGCGACCGATCAACATCGCGGTGAACTTGATCAACTGGCCGATTACATCCGCAAGGCCGAACAGGCGGCGAGCGCTGAAACACTGCTGGGACTGGAAGGGACAGCCGCGAGACTCTATTTTCAGGGGTTCGCCCGCTTGTTGAAAGGAGGTCCCGCCTTCAATCTGAACGGACGCAACCGCAGGCCTCCGACCGATCCCGTCAATGCACTGTTGTCATTCCTGTACTCATTGCTGGCGAAGGAGTTGACCATCACGCTGCATGCGGTCGGCTTCGATCCAATGCTGGGCTTCTTCCATCGTCCTCAATATGGAAGACCGTCACTGGCTTTGGACCTCGCCGAGGAATTTCGGCCTCTGATTGGCGATTCAGTCGTCCTGACACTGATCAACAACGCGGAAGTCGGCGCTTCGGATTTCGTCTGCCGTGGTGGAGCGGTCGCGCTGACTGACAGGGGACGTAAATCGGTCCTGACAGCCTGGGAACGCCGACTCGAAACCGAGATCACGCACCCCTTGTTCGGCTATCGCATTTCGTACCGCCGGGTGCTGGAAGTTCAAGCCAGACTTCTTTCCCGAGTC
>JAQGHT010000563.1 GCA_028291565.1 Planctomycetaceae bacterium
TTAATTGCACCACTTGAAAGTATCTTTCTCCTCGATTTTTTCCATGCATTTTGCGAGTAAACTCGCACGCGAGGCACCGGCGGCTAGCGCCGATCCGCTCATGCAAAGTGGCGCTGTCCAACTAATATGGCTTTATTTTAACGTCCTGGCAAACTGGAATCGCTTCAAGACTTGCCCTTCGGGCTTGTACCAGGTGGTGCATGATCCGGCTGGGTGACTTTCATTAAGATTCGCACAGCCTGCACGACCTGCTGAAATTGAGGATCCTGCCGGATGGGATCCAGATCGTGATCGGCGTCGACCAAATTCGTTCCTATTCCCTGCCGCAATGCGGACGCCAGCAAGGAAACAGCACGCGCGCGATCGTTCGGGACTTGTTTCGAAGTCTGTGCGTAAATTCCAGCAACTTGAAACTGGATCGACGCGGACGGATTCCCCTGCAATGCCCGCTCCGCGTCTTGTAGTGCCAGATCCCGCCGTCCGAGGCGGGCTAATAAGACTCCCCGCGCGGCGATAATCGAACACTCTTCTGGATGGCAATCGACAGCGTGGTCTAGAACTAAAACCGCCTTGGAATGCTGATTCAATTTTTCTGACAGGACGTGGGCTTTGCTCTCGAGCGCTGCCAGACTGTCGGCTTGGAGGGCGAGAGCTCGATCAAAGTCACGGATTGCGCCCTTCGGATCGGTGGCAACCAGCGTCACGCCTTGGGCAATCCAGCCCTCGGCATCTGTCGGCTCGCGATCCAGCGCCTGTTGCCGTGCTTGTTTTGCCCCGGCGGTATCCCCCGTTTTTTCCAACGCCTGAGCCAGAATCAGGTACACGCGGCCATCCTGTTTGCCCTGTTGAATCGCAGCGGTCAGGTCCGCCACCGCTTCCCAAACGTGATCTCGACCGAGTTGACTGATGCCACGATTCACGAGTGCTTCCAGATCAGCGGGCTTTCGTTCTTTATCGCTCACGGTTGAGAATGAGACGTTTGATCGCGGGGATAAGTCTCGAATAAGATTCATTCGCAGCCGCGAACAGCGCAATGTATTCGAAAAGTCGGAACTGGCCTGTGTAAAGTCTTGCAGCTCAAGATTGGCCACGCCGCGATGGAAATACCAGTCGCCGATTTCCGGACGCAGGGCGATGCAAACACTAAAACACGCAACGGCATTCGCAGGTTGAGAAAGTCTGGCGTGACAGTTTCCCAAACCATACCAGGCCCAGACATTTTGCGGGTCCACTTCAGTCGCGTGCTTCCATAGCGGTAGCGCCTCGCGGAACCGTCTTTGATTTTGAAATAGACAGGCCAGCATGCAGGAGTCACGAGCTGATCTAGGGATTCCAGTCGACGGCGCTGCGAGCAGCAGCCTGGCTTCCTCAGGCCGTTCACCCATTTGCTGCAGCAGCAGACCTTGCTGATACGCCATTGCGAGCGGGGTCTCGTCGGCGGGAAAGCACGCCGCGGCCCGTTCGATTAGCTGCAGCGCCTGATCTAACGCAGCCCTTTTGTCAA
Organism: Planctomycetaceae bacterium; assembly: GCA_028291565.1. Classification (GTDB taxonomy): domain Bacteria; phylum Planctomycetota; class Planctomycetia; order Planctomycetales; family Planctomycetaceae; genus JAKFVC01. The sequence continues at coordinate 1,505 of JAQGHT010000563.1, forward strand.
TGGGTGACGAGATTGATTCCGCCTCCAGTCGCGACATGGCAGAGGTCAGAAACAGCAATTCGCCGACCTCAGCCGAGAGTCTGCTTCGCTGGTCGCTGGAAAGCAGGCTCACGACCTGATCCTGCTGCCAATGGTCATGATCCAGCACATGGAATCGATTGAGAGCCTGCTGGCAAGCTGTCTTAACTGCGCTGATGCCAGCCGCGCCACTGACTCGGGCCTCCAGGCATTGGACCTGCGCTGATTGCATGTCAGATTCGAATGCATGCAGCGACTCGACTGCTTCCAACTGGGCCAGACGCTGGGTACGGATTTGATACATGGCCCCCAGACTCGCTATTAAGCAAGTCGCAACGATCACGATACCGGTAGCTGATGTCAGGCGTGGATGGCGTCGAATCCATTTTTGGATCCGCTCGCGAAACGAAGGCTCGTGAGCATGGCGCAACGGGCGATGACTCAGTTGCCGTTCGAGATCCTCCAGGAGCTGCTCTGCTGTCTGATACCTGCGATTGGGATCAGGTGCCAGACAACGTCTGATGATGGACTCGACTGCGAAGGTGACAGCCGGATTAAGTCGTCGTACATCCCGTGACGCATCCAGTCGCAACCGCAGCATTTCTCCTAGTATTTTGTCGGAAGATCCGCTGACCACAGGGTAAGGCAGACGGCCCGTTAAGAGTTCAAAGAGAATGACTCCCAGTGAATAGAGATCTGTGCGAGCGTCCCCTCCCGGGATGCCATCCCGAAATGCGACGAGTTGTTCGGGCGCCATATATGGCAGCGTGCCGCCGACGATTGCGTGGCGGTCGAAACTGCGTAGCTTGGTGTCTTCGGATAAATTGAAGTCCAGCAACATCGGTTGTCCAGCATCTGACAACAAGACGTTTGCGGGTTTCAGGTCATGGTGCAAGATGCCTCGATGATGGGCATGGCTCAGGCCCTCAGTCAGCCTCGCCCCAATCCAAAGGACTGCTTCCACATAAGTGAGTCCTGCGAAAGCTTTCGAGCTGAGAGTTGAAGCGTTTTCCACTTCGTCCCCAGTCAGCGCGGCGGTAGTAAGAGGCTCAGGCATTCGATTCGACGATGTCAGGGCATCATTTTTGGACTTTGTGCTTTCGGGGCGCGTACGTTGGGTTGTATGCTTGCCGTTGGCGAGCGTTTCGAAGAACTTTTGACCCGAGACCGGCAGGACTTCGCCGTTCTTGGATTCGCGAATGACATCGGCCAGGGTTGTGGCGCCGAAATAAGGCATGCAGACGGCGGAAAACGGCCCTGCGCGGTGGACTGAATAAATGGGTACGATATTGCCGTGCTGTAACTGGGCCAATTTCTCGGCTTCGGCGAATGATTCGGTCGAGACTTTCAACACGACCAGCCGGTTTGCAAGATCACCCTGTCGCGCCAGATAGACGTGACTGAATGCTCCACGTCCAAGTTCATTCAGTAGTGAAAAGCCGGCCAATTCACTGCCCGGCTGCGGGAACTCCCAGGGCAGGGCACCTGGAGCGAGGATCGAGTCGACAGACTTTGCGGCAATTTGCGTTTTGGGGAATGCAGAACTTGGCCGTGGTCCTGAGATTTGAAAAACCGGCCAATCCGCGGTCGCAATCCCGAATTGCTCAGCATAATCGCGCGGCATAACCGGCTCACCCGCCCGCCGGCGGGCTCGGTATTCTTCGAACGCGACGTGCGTCAGGGCCGTGGCATTATTGAGGCATTCTGGAAAAGCCGACCGGTACTCGTCCAACAGTTTCGGACAGCCATTCTCCCATCGCAGTTCAAGGTCGACGCGAATGAGCTCCAGCAGTACGTCAAAATATCGTGGATGGTCGCGATCAGGGACGAATTTCTCGATTTCGGGGACATTGGCGCCATTCCAGGCCAGATCATAAGCCTCAAGGAATTCGTCAATGACCAGCCATGAGTGTTCGGAAACGCCTTGCAGCATACTTTTATGCTCCGCGCGGGCAAGAAGTGAGTGGTTCTATCGCGGGAGTCCGTGTTGAAAACGACTCATTGCTGGCCGCGAACAGTCTATTCGTCTGGTTGGCCGTCGTGAATCATCTGTCCCACCATTTCTCGAAATCCTTTCAGAATGCGTACGATGGAACGTTTCGATCGTCCCTGTTGCGCTGCGATTTCCGCGACTTCA
>JAQGHT010000068.1 GCA_028291565.1 Planctomycetaceae bacterium
CATGCCTCCTTCACCGAGTTTGGACTGCAATTTGAACCGGCCTAAAGTCTGGCGATTGGCTAGTGGATCGGTCCCCACGTTTGAAGGCGAATGGGGACGAAGTTCCCGGTGGTCTTCGACAGGTTCAGAATTCGCCAAATCAACTTTCGCGAGCTCGGACATTTCCGCGGCAAACCCAATGAAAGTGTGATCCATGCGCGCGTCGCCGCGGACCGGCTGTTGCGCTGCGTGTTGTCCCAGCCAGAACTCCAGACGTTTGGCGATGTGGTTGGCGGACGGGCGATTTTCAGGCGCGGCCGACTGCATTTCAAGAAAGAGCTGCTTGAGATCCAGATGGTCGTCGGTGATCTCCGTCAGAGGTTTGCCAAGCATCCAGATCAACAGCTCCGACAATTGTTGAATGTCGTCCGTCATCGCCGTTCGCACATCTAGGGGGCAACGTGTGAAATCTAATAGACAGGGATTCTGCGCTTCCAGTGATCCTGACCAACCGATGTTCTTCGCGGCCAACCGCCCGTGACTCAAACCTACGTGATGAGCGGGAATGAGAGAACATGTCACAGCGCGCAGAATTGACACGGCGTGATCCAAACGCAACGGCCGATAGTTGAGCAGCAAGTTTTCGAGCGATTGCGCGGGAGATGGATCAAACACGAGATACGGCGGAGAGGCCTCCAATGCAAATTCACGCAGGGATCTCACACCTGGAGAATTGATTAACATTGTCAGCTGGCAGCGTCGTACGACATGTGGCCACAGGGTTTCAACCTCCGGTCGCAAGAACCGAAGTTCGACCGGTTGTTGAAGCTCGCGATCCATCGCGCGGTAATCCGTGCCCTGGTCGTCCGTGGACAGTTGGGCCTGCAATTCGAATCGCTGGTTCAACACGCTGGAATTCTCTGAACAGGGTCGATCATGTCTTAAATCAAAGTCGCCCGTGTTCACTTCTCTGAAAGTTGTCAACGGCGGGCATTGGGGGCCATTGTATGACATTCGAGGCCGAGCTAATATCATACCTCACGTTGACCGAACATTGCTGAAACTTTAATTAAGGGCAACTGAAGATGAAACAACTCTCCTGGCTCCTCATCGCTTGTGCTTTCGTGTCCGTCGCGCAGGCTGAGAACATCAAACGCAACATCCCCTATGCCGAGCCCTCAAACGAGCGGCAAATGCTTGATGTCTATGCTCCTGACAACGCCAAGAACCTGCCTGTCGTCTTCTGGATTCACGGCGGCGGCTGGCAAGTGGGTGACAAGACAAGCGTTCAATTAAAGCCAAAGGTTTTTGTCGACAAAGGCTTTGTTTTTGTCTCCACGAATTACCGGTTTCTGCCGAATGTCGACATGGGAACGATTGTCCGCGACGTCGCAAAATCGATCCACTGGGTTCACGACCACATCGCCGAGCACGGCGGTGATCCCAAACGTATCCTCGTCATGGGCCATTCCGCCGGCGCCCAACTTGCGGCCTTGATTTGCACTGACGAACGCTATCTGAAGGCCGAAGGGCTGTCACTGGCGATCATTAAAGGCTGCGTGCCGGTTGACGGCGACACCTACGACGTGCCGATGATCATTGAAGTCGCTGCCGCGCGTCGTAAGGCACTCGGGCAACCCAATCCAAAATTTGGACACTACGAGAAATTCGGTAATGATCCGGTGAAGCACCGCGATTTCTCCGCCGTCAATCACGTCACGCGAGACAAAGGCATTTCACCCTTCCTGCTGCTGCATGTGGCCGATGATCCCAATACAACTGCTCAAGCTCAACGGCTCGGTGCGGTGCTCACGGAGGCGGGTATTACGACGAAAGTTTTTGGGGCCAAAGATACCAATCACACCAAGATCAATGAAAACCTTGGCATCGCTGATGATCCTTCAACGAAAGCGCTGTTCGAGTTTGTGACTGCAGCACTGAAAAAATAAGGATAGGAGCAGGGACAACTATTGTAATTGACGCCGCTAGAGCGGCTTCAACCTAACCTTGCGCTTGTCAGTTGCCCCTCTCTCCAGAGAGTTTGTCCTGCTTTGGCAGTCTCGTCAGACAATCACTTACGGCGATTAAACGGGACTAATGGAACCGAAGGTCTGATAGATCTCATAAGTCCCATGCGTCCCATAAGTCCCATTCCGCACAAGCCACAGGCTGATGCTACGACAAAGCTGGAGAAGCTGGATGACTACGCATTAGAAAATTCAGTTTCACGTCTCGAGGTGTCTGGGATGGTTCGGCTGTTATTTCGCCACCAGCATCCTGCTTTCGCTTTCCCCGGCGTTGATTCGAGCTCAACCAGCTGCGACGGGCGTGATCGCGAAGTCGACCCGTGAAGTCGTGATTCGCGTCACTGACAAGAGCGATGCGGGCGTTGAAGATGCGCTGGTGGCGATCCTGCGGGGGACTGGGAATGTCGTGGAGCATGGACGCACGGATAAAACGGGCTCCTGGCGTTTGCGGCTCCCTGCCGACGCGAAAGTCGATTCGGTCTTCGCGTTGAAATCAAAAATCGGTTACGGCAGTTGGCTGACCGAAGACGGCAAGAGCAGCGAACTGCCAGCGGAGTTGTCGCTGAAATTGTTGGACGTGCAGACGGTTCGAATCCACGTGGTGGATACCGCAGGGAAACCGGTAGTGGGTGTGCCGATCCGCATTCCCTATGTTGTGAAGCCGATCCCGTCTGATCCCCGTCTCCTGGGACGGTCTTTGTTCCTGCATAATTGTCCCCTCATGGACTCTTCGACCAATGTGCAGGGAGTCGCGACGTTCGATTGGATCCCGAGCGACATGCAGGGAATTTCTGGGGTGTTTGTTCAGTCCCAGGACTATTTTCCGCAGGATTCTAACAAGATGTCATTGGCGTATCACAATGGGGAACGTGACTTACCGCTCACTTTGCTCAAGCGAACCTCAATTTCGGGACGCGTCATCGGAGTGGACGGCAAGCCGAATGCGGGAATTGTCGTGCAAGCAGTCGGTGACGCACCGGATGGCCGCGGTACGACTTACCGTCGCGAGGTCAAAACCACCGCCGACGGAACCTATCAAATGGTGGTGGCGCCCACGAAAGTCTACGGGATTAGAATCAGCGACGGTGACTGGACGGCGAAAAGTATTCTCGGTTTGGAAGTGGCAGAAGGAAAACCTGTCGGTGGACTCGACTTCGCATTGGCCAAAGGAACGATCATCCGAGGTACAATCACAATCGCCGAGAGTGGCGTTCCGTTCGCGAACAAAGAGCTTCAACTCCATGAAAGCGCTGTTCCACCGATCGACAAGCCTGAGATCCAAGTGGGGCTCAAGTACGTTTCAACGCGCGAAGGACGGACCAATGAACAGGGGGAGTATCGATTTCGCGTCGTCCCTGGCCAATACACGTTAACGGTTCCGTCGTCCAGAGAAACTCAATCACAAAGCATGACTCTGCACGTGATCGACGCGAATGACCTGGTGCATGACTTGCGTCTTGTCAGTCGTCAGAACAGAACCTCAAGACCCGGTATTGATGCTGCAACGGTCGAGAATCTGCCTCGGGTTGCGTTCACTGGAGAGGTTCTCAATTCGGATGGCAAACCGATTCCAGACGCGGTCATTGATACGTTTTATACAAATGAGATTTCGCCGCGCACAACACGCCAGATGTCGGTCATCAGCGATGCGAATGGAAAGTTTAAAACAGACCGCATCGCGCTCCCCCTCTGGCTCGTCGCGACTGCTTCCGATGGAACACTGGCGATCCAGCAACAGGTCAAAGCAGACCAGAATTCAGTCACGCTCAAACTTGCACCCGCCGCGACAATGGTGGGCCGATTGATTGACGGCGATGCCCCCGTGGCCGGCGCGACCGCTTTTCTATCTCGTGGCTTTCTGATGACCGACTTTCCCGAAGCTCGCGTTCCCGGGATGCGGATTTACCCCACGGGAAGCGCGACGACAGCGGCTGATGGAAGATTCGCTTTTTCGGGTCTGGTCGTCGGCCAGAAATACGCGGTTCAATTCTTTCTCGGACGTCGCATAGCCCGCGCCACGACTCAATTGGAATTCGTGGCGACGAAACCTGGGACCAGCCATTTGGGTTATGTTCAAATGCCACTCCCGATGCGCAGACCGATGTCCGGCGAAAAGACCGTACCCGATCAGCAGTTCGATCAGTTCGAAATCGATATCGAGTCTCGTACCCGCAGTCGATTCAATGTCAAACAGGATCCTGCAGTCCGGTTTACTGCGGTCTTTGGTGATGCCAAACGCGAATCTCGCCGAGTCCTCTTCGTTCTGGGAGATCCCGCAACTGGAGCCACTCAAGCCGTTCTTAAAGTTCTCGATAAGCAAGACGCTGGGGCCAATGTTCCAGCGTATCCATTCAAGCAGCACAAACGTAACGATCAAGACAGTACAGCTGCACCTGACGAATTTACTCGAACGATGGCGGGCTTTTTGCCCGTCTACGTGAATGTGAAGGACGCCATATCCACAGAGTACATCTTGCGTGTTTACGGCCTGGATGTCGCGAAATCTGAGCTTCCGGAACTCGTGGTTTTTGATGAAGCGGGCATCATCGCGGGGCGACAATCATTTGCCCTCTCTGGTGATCCGCCAGAACTGAAAGTCGAGGCTCTCCGCGAATGGGTGCAAAAGCACGCGCCTCCAGAGCTTGATACTGTACAGCTCTGGAAAGCAGCGCTGCTTCGCGCTCACAACGAAAAGAAACAGGTTTTCCTTACCCAGACCGGTCCCAACTCTTACCCTTCCCGTCTGTTGACCCGTTTCACGGATCTGCATCGGGAGTTGCTCGAACGTGATTATGTGCTGCTCAATATTGACACCGTTCGCTCAACTTCGGGTGAAACACTCATTGAGAAGTTTCGTAAACCCGGTAGTCCGTTGCCGTGGATGGCGATCATCAATGCAGAAGGGACTAAGCTGACCGATTCCGATCGCCCATCCGGCAATATTAGCTTTCCCGCGGAGCCTGACGAAATCGACTACTTCATTGACGAGATGCTAAAACCCACGACGCAACGATTGACTCTAATGGACCTCGATGAAATTCGGAACTCGCTGCAAGGAAAATGACAGACGACAGGGCGGTACGAAGGATTTCCGTAGCCAATCTCGCCAGAGATTGGGA
>JAQGHT010000589.1 GCA_028291565.1 Planctomycetaceae bacterium
CGTCGAAACGCAAATGCAGAGTATGAGACACAAAGGTTTCGACATGAGCCGCTCCGTCCAAGTAGATCGTTGGTGGATGTGGTTTGATTTTTGCGCGGACCGCACCTGGTATTTGTGCGTCATTCACGACTGATACCAGACGCGAGTCGGGGTCTTTTTTGCAGTTCCCGTTGTACCACTTCATTCCAGAAAACAGAAGTCATTGATGCGATGCGATGTGGAACGCAGCTGGCCGGCCGAGTGGCGTTGTCGACCAGTCGTTTTGAATGAGCCAACAGGATTTTCGCTGGCCGTCGAAAAAGGCGAATGAGATTTTAACCAGTGTCACTTCGGGTGCCACTGGTTTCACCAGTGCCGTCCGATGCCCGGTTCCCGAACCGTTTCATGAAGCTTCGTCACACGCACGACACAAGCAAGCAAAGCCAGTGACACCCAAAACAGTACCTCCTCGACGGTGCCATCCGGCCGCCGCCAATGCTTCCTAATCGAATCCGACTTGTGAATAATTCCTAAGATTCGTAGCGGAATGTTTTGCGGCGAGCCAGCGATCGAGCGTTACCAAAGACGAGTAACTCCATAGGTGTCGAATTGGGTATCGACACTGACAATCGGAAGTCCATCGGAAAGTGATTGAGCGATGAGCAGCCGATCGAACGGGTCTTTATGTCCCTTGAAATGCGGCAGCGTCGATACCCGAGACGTATGCCGAGTTTCGATGGGAAGAATCTCAAAACCGTATCGATTCAACACAAGATCCATGAAGTCATCATACGACTGGTTCAGGGTCTATTTGCCGATGCTGATTTTAACGGCGATTTCCCAATAAGAAGCCGGGCTGATTAAAACCCGGTTCGACAAATCAATAATGATGCTTCGCGCTGTCGCGGACAGGCGCGAATCGCCTAACACATACCAAAGCATTGTGTGCGTGTCGAGTAGGACGTTCACGGCAGGTAATCTTCGAAATCTTTCAGGTGTTCGTCATCTTCGGCAAGGATCGTCAACATTCCCTTGCCCAGTCCAGGCTCCGGCCGTTGCTGCAAGGGACGGCGGTCGCCGACGATTTTGGCGACTACCTGATTTCCTTCCGTAATGACAACGACCTCGCCGGTCTGAAGACGATGGATGACTTCAGGCAATTGGGCCTGCGCTTCTTCAAGTGTGAGAGTCATCGTCAATCAGTCCGCTTGGTGTTTCTGCTTCAAACGATCCAGGTCAGCAGTATAATACCATGCCAAACCGATGCAGTGAAAGACACCGAATCAGAGCAGGACGGAATGGCGAAATGAAAGCTGACTTGGTGGACTCAGTGCAGAAAAACTGACAGAGGCTCTCTTGCTCGTCCTGTGATCAGTCCCCATCGCCGTCTTCAAGATCGTTGAGCCCATCCAGTTCGGCGGGAGTTTGGATGATCACGTCGTCCGGGACTTCGACGAGATTCTTGAGCAGTGTCTCTTCAGAGACTGGATACGGATGCCCTTTTAACCGTTTGTACTCCGCGCGTGGTTTGGTGACGGCGACTTTTGTCGTCGGACAGAGATGTGCAATGAGGAGCTTTTGAAGAAGCGAAACATAGTCCCGGTTGGTGAGCATCTTGGCCTTCGGTCCGTCAGCGCCCCTCGGCAGGAAGGCAGGATGATTTGTAGCGGTTAAGGGGCTGGTGTCGATTGGCCGTCCCAATTGAGATTTTCGTTACGTTGAACGTTAGGCCCTTGAGTTTCTCGATTGGTCGAGCAGAAATTGGCTATTTTGATGGAAAACCTGAAAAGAGTGTCGCCGGGAATTCCAAAGTGTTCGGCGAAGGGGGGCTAAAACCGCTTGGGCATGGCTCATTTTGTCCTGGAATCACGGCCTCTTGCCTCAGCGGTGCTGGCATTCGACACGTAATTTAGATCGGAATTTGCACATGCCATCGTGAGAGTCTTGGGCGACACTCGTTTTGCCTGTACGATGTTGCGTGTGCGCTGGATCGGACATCAAGTCGACCTCCGTTCGCGGTTCCGGACAGCAGATCGAGCTTGCTAACGAGAAAATCGACGACAGGCAAAATCCACGCTCGCCAACTCACGAGAGTTCGCCTAAAATACGGCGAGGACCACACGATGAATACGAAAGACCCCTTCCCATCGGTGCGCATGCTCGCGCACGAAGTCGGCCAGACTTGGACTGGTTACGATCTTGCCGCAAATGGCACAGCCAAAGCAGAAAAGGCTCTTTTGGAAGCACTGCATTCGGCACCCGGCGGAGATCGCATTCTCGGGCCTGATGTCAGTTTGGTGCTTTGTGGCTCATTTGCGCGATACGAAATGCTGTCTGGAAGTGACTACGATTGGTCGTTGCTGATCGATGGAGTCGTCAATAATAGCCACGCGGTTTTAGCGAGGACAATTGAGACTGCTCTGAAAAACAAAGAGTTGCCTTCGCCAGGTACGAGCGGTACTTTCGGAAATATGGTTTTTTCGCATGAATTGGTCCACCGTATCGGTGGTGGAGCGGATTCGAATGCGAACCTCACGCGGCGCATGTTGATGCTTCTCGAGTCGCGCCCTATTAGTTTGTCGGCCGCCGATGCATCGAATGATGTTTGGGAAAATGTTCTCAACAATATTCTGGAACGATATTTTGAGGAAGACGTGCATTTTGCTCCCGCTTCGGAAAGAAAAATTCCGAGATTCTTGTTCAACGATCTGACTCGATATTGGCGAACAATTGGAGTTGATTACGCGGCGAAACATCGCGAGCAAGATGGGCACAAGTGGGCGATTCGAAACGCTAAGCTACGACTCAGCCGCAAACTGCTTTTCGCCAGCGGAATGGCCTTTTGTTTGGGTTGCCAGTTGGCTCCGCCGACACAGGATGGCCAGAAACTATTCGCGTGGGAAAGCGGAATCACCGCCGATCCCTTCATTAAGCGAGCTCGCGCGTTTTCGCGCACTCCCGCGTTGGAGTATCTCGCGGCGTTTGTCGATTCGTTTGTGACAGACAAACCTAAACGAGCACAAATTGCCCAACGGGTCTTCGGAACCTACAGCGAATGGCTCGAATTGATGAACGATAAGAACAACAGGGACATTTTGGAGAAACTGAACCATTCCGACGCGAATCAGAATGTGGTCTTCGAGAAAGTGCGAGTGTTAGGCTCAGAATTCGCGAAAGGATTGGAGCTGCTGTTCTTCAACCAAGACCATCAAACTGAAACGGATCCAATTGCCCGACTCAGCCTTCAATATATCGGATTCTAAGATGCCCAACGATCGATTTGGATTTTCGACGGGAGCACTTGAAAAGAGTGATTTCCAGACTGCCGTGGAATGGATGCGGGCGAACCAAATTCGCTGTGTCGAATTGTCCGCCCTGCGCCTGGACGAATTGCAGCCATTGGTAGACAGCCTTGGGGCACTTGATTTGGATCAGTTCGTCTACATCTCTTTTCACGCACCTAGCTCGTTCCCAAAGCATCAGGAAAAGTTTGTTGTTGATTTGCTGACGGTGGTCGCGCGTCATGGATGGAACATTGTCGTACATCCTGATGTCATTTCCACGCCATCGCTGTGGCAAGTATTCGGACGCCAATTATTGCTCGAAAACATGGATCGTCGGAAATCAACTGGCCGGAATGTTGAAGAACTGACAAAGCTTTTCGAGGAATTGCCCGACTCCCGGTTATGCCTTGACCTGGCTCATGCCCGGCAGCTCGACACAACCCTTGGGTTGCTGCACGACATCGTTAAGACATTCAAGGACCGCATCGCAGAAGTCCACATTAGCGAACTCGACTCGCGGTGCAGTCATCGCCCGCTCTCGGAAAGTGCGGTCACCGACTATCAATATTTTGCGCAAGCACTCGAGAATGTTCCCGTGATTATCGAATCGGTTATAGATCACCTTCATCATAGTCTGCGTCTTGACGAGGTCCACCTCGCAGAAAAGGCGTTGACGCCGAATGGGGTCTTTGAACAGTTGCAACATGTGACGTAAATATAAGTTCGTGTGCGTATTGTTTGTTTTCAGCTGGAGCCGCAGATTTGCTTGGAGCGATGCGACGACTTGGAGAATCGAAATGTCGTATTCGCATTGGCTCGGCAAATTGATCGACTTGAACAAGGCGCGGAATAACGCGCCTCACAAGCCGCTCTTGTTGCTGGTCTTTCTTGAAATGATTGAGAAAGGCGAATTTGTCGGTGGAAATCTAGTGCTCACGCCGGAGTTGGCATATCGTTTCGACACGTTCTTCGATGTCGCGAAACACCGCCGATCTGCTCGACCTGACGTGCGAATGCCGTTTCATCACCTGAGCACTCAGGGGTTTTGGTCCGCTCGAATGGTTAATGACGAAATGTCCAAACATCGCTCGACGACTGCATACGTGGTTCCAAATCCCGAGTTTGTTGAAGCCTGTCGAGATCCCGAGTTTCGGCATCAAGCGCGTTGTCTATTGATTTCGACTCACTTCGAACCTGCCGAACGAAACGCGTTGTATCACCTCGTCGGACTTGAGATTCCCGTTGAGGACGCGGTGACTCGCAATGCGTTTTTTGAGAATGTCCATGACGCCGAGAACGCTGGTCGGTCGGCGAGATTTCGGCTGGATATCGTCTCTGCGTACAACTACATCTGCGCTCTGACCGGCTATCGCGTCACAACCATTTCGGCCGGCGCAATTGTTGACGCGGCGCACATTCATCAGTTCGCCGACTCGCGCAACAACGATCCCCTCAATGGGATTGCGCTGTGCAAAAATGCGCATTGGCAGTTTGACGTTGGGCTGTGGTCGGTTGACGACGAATACAGAGTTCTTGTCGCGACTGAAGCATTCTCTGAGGCCAGCCCCAATCAAACTCCACTGATGGTCATGCAGGGTCAACGACTGTTGCTGCCGCGCGATCAATCTATCTGGCCTTCCAGGGTCCATCTTGCGTGGCATCGTAGTCGCAAATTTAAGGGAGTTGCTTGAGGCTGCTGAGCGATTAGCCCTCCATCTCTTGCTCCTCTGGCGACAGTGTCAGACCTAGATGCAGCTTTGCTGCATTTCCGGCTCTGGCAACGGCGGAGCTCGATTTTGACAGCTTGCCGCGGATCATGGCTCGGCCTTCCCAGAGTTCTGTGTTGGACCGCGCCCAGTTCAACGACGAGAGTCGTGTCAGTCTCTTTTGCCAGCTCTTCGGCTCCTGTGCCAGTGATGTTTGGCCAGCGCGGGCAATCGTATAAGCCCCGGACGCTGGCGCGTTCCGGCTGATTGTGCCAGTAGCTTTTGTCCGCTGCGATTCGTTGCAGTTACGGTTGGTGGCTTGATCTCCCGCGTGTTCGTCTGCTAGGCTGGTGCATCTGAGTTGCTTGTTCCAGCGATCTGCTCTTTTCATTCCCAATGTTTGTTGCCGTTCGGTCCTTTTTCGCCGATCGTGGTCTCTGGTTTAGTGCTGCTAATTCTGTCGCTTTCGTACCGCTGTTTCCTTGGTGTGTTGCGTCAGGTGACGGTCGTGTAAAACGAGTGCATCATTCCGCCACCAGAAGGTTCCGTCGATTTGCTGATTTGTCTTGTATTCCGCAGTTCTTTCACAGCGAACTGGATTTCGCTGCCCTCTGACCCAGGGGCCAAAAACTGATGCGTGCCAAATTCAAATGCCCGGATTGTGAAGCGGCCGTCGTGATCGATACGGCCACGGTCGGTGCGGCGATCACGTGTGATCACTGCGGAAAACTGATCAAGATCAAACGCACCAGTGCCACACCGAGTGACTCGGCTGAGCCCGAGCAATCGAAGAATCGCCGTTCAGACGCGGCTTCAAAGACGTCCAAAGCTTCAGTGGTCAGTGATTCGGCAGATTCTGCCGACGAATCCTCTGAATTCGACAATCTGTTCGGCGACCAGGATGAGGTCGATCACAAATCGTCGACTGCTGGTGCGGACGAATATGGAACCTCTGACGAAGAGTGGCCCGACGATTTGCCGAAGCTGGAGCTGAAGAAAAAGAAGAAGAAAAAGGTGGAAGAACCACCACCACCGCCTCCTCCGCCAAAAGCGAATCCGCTGGAGTCGCTGTTGAAACAACAGCCTAAGGTTGTGATGACTGCCGCAGGCGCCGGTGGCGGATTTCTGTTCTTGTTCATCCTATGGCTCATCTTTGGTGGGACCAAGAAGCCTCAGCCGGCTGTTGCTGGGACCACGAATTCATCGGGGACCGTGTCATCACCCGATGGCACTGTTGTTGCGACGCCTGGAACCGTTGAGACAGCGGCTGCATCCGGCCAGAATTCGCAACGGACCGCGGGAACGAACCGCAGTCAGCGGCGACCTGAATTCTTACCACCTGATTGGTCAAAACCGGAAATTGATGCCGAACAATTGGCCGTGAAATATGGCCGCCCGATCGATGAGTGGATTGCCATGCTTGATCCGCCCGCTCCAACAGATAAGCAGGCGCGAGACCAGTGGGAGCTTCTGCAGGGCGATAAAGAGCAGCTCCGCGCCATCAACGCCCTGGGAGTCTTTCGTTCACAGGCTCCTAAGGTCCTGACAGCTCTGATGCCCCGTCTGGCTTCCGCTGGCGAAGAAACCCGGCAGACCGTGCGCGATGCCGTTCTCTGGCTGAAGCCTCAACCGCAGGAGCTCTTGCCACATATCACGCCGCTGTTGGCCAGCCCCACCGTTTTTCCTGAAACGGTGCAGGTTGCGATCCTGCTCAAAGCTGAAGGCCTGCCTTTTCGCGATCGATATCGTCAATTGCTCAGCGATGAAAGATTCAAAGATGCGGCAATCAAGGCCTTAGAGGCGATCGGCTCGGCAGACGTACCGAGTTTGCTCAAGCAGTTGGATGAGGAAATGGAGCCCACGGCGCGAGATGTCATCATCGGCCAGCTCAGAGACATGGGCTCCGCAGCTCAGGCGGCCACTGACAAATTGCTTGTGATGGCCACGACCACTCCGCAGCCCATCATCGCCGGACCCAGGCGTGCGCCCTTTCAGCCGATGAGTGCGCGGCCGGGTGGGTTTGGTAATCCTCAGCTTGGACAAGCGAACGTTCTCGGCGCATTGGCGGCCATCGCCCCAGAAGACCCTCGAGTTCAAAAACTGATCTTGGATTCTGTTCAGCAAAAACAATGGACTAATGTGTATGTTGCCTTGTTCCACCTGGGCAAGCCCGTACCGAGCCTGCAGTCGCTGTTGCTGGAAATTCCGTTGGACGGCCAGTGGGCCTTGAACTTGAAACCCAAACTGGTGGCCCAATTCCCGCCGCAACCGGAATCGATTCCACGACTGATTTCCTGGACTTTCAAGAACCCGGCTCCTGATCCGAATCGGCGAAGTTTTGGTCAGACGTCGACGGCGGTCGGTGAAATGGTCGCGCGCGAAGTGATTGCTCAAATCGGTGATGACGCGATTCCTGCTTTGATCGAGATTACAAAGAGTAAGGACCCGGTCCTGAAACGCGGTGCCCTGTCAGCCTTAATCTGGTTGAAATCGCCCGCCACGTTGGCGCCGTTACTGGCCTATGCAGAACAGGAATTCGATCCGCAAGTTATCCGCGAGATTCTGATCGCGGTCGCACCGCTGAGACCAGACCCCAGCCGCATCATCAAATATTTCGCACCCGGATCGACACTCTCGCCGAATGATCAACGAGCCCTGGCGGAAGTCATCCAACTGCCGGTCGACAAGACCTATGTCGAAAACGCCTTGAAGATGCTCGTTGAGTCGCGAAATAACCCACAAATGGCCAGCGCTGCCATCAACCTGCTGCAGTCCGCAGGCCCACTAGCGGCCAATGCTCTGCCCGACTTGATCACTTACCTGCGGGCCAATCCGACAGACCCCCAGGTCTACGATGCCGTCACCAATATCGGTGCCCCCGCAGTCCCCGAACTGCTGAAGATCTGGACGGCAAACGAAGTGTTGCAGCAAAATATCATGTATCGCTTTGGCATGATGGGTGTCGAAGGAGCGGCGGCGATTCCCGAATTCGTCAAACGGATGCAAGACCCGATGGGCTTCTCCAAGAATATCAGCCCCGAAGAGCCGATCAAAGTCCTGGCCCAGATACTGCGAGATCAAAGATCGGGCAAGCTGCCTGACGGACTTAGTGAAGAGTCCCAAAAAACTTTGGTGGGAATCCTGGGCCGGGCGTCAATGACCAGTACCAGCAAACACGCTGGCACCGACGAGATCTTGATGGTCTTCGAAAAGACGACGCCGTTGCAGCCCGATGATCTGTGCCGGAAGTTCTTTGAACGACTCAAAGACCTTGATCGGGATTTTGAGCCCTTGCCGAATCGAATCAGTACGGGCGAACGCAAGATTCTCGAAAATCTGTTGACGTCTCAGCAAAAACCGCATCAAGTGCGGGCTGCGGCATTGCTGTTTTGCGCGGGGGATGATCAACCACGTGTGACGGAGATCATTCAGAATCAGTTCAAATCGGGGGGGCAAGAGCTCGGCCTGCTGACGGAACTTTTGCGGCATCTGCAAACCTACCAGATCGGTTTTGGCCCTACGGCCCAGGCACGAGTCGGAAAGTTGTTGCGGGATTTCGTCGCAAAATCGGATCTCAAGGAGATCAGCTTTGTCGAACAGCCGTATCCTCGAATTCAATTTGGCCAGGAGAGGAATTCCAACCCTCGAAACAGTCGAATTCGGCCGGGTCAACGAGTCGTGGCCCCGCCCGAATCGGCGGGAAAACTCAGTCCATCAGGAATGAAACTGACCGGAGAGAGATTTTTGAGCTATCAATCCTCTCGCCGTGAGGTGGATCATGGATTGGAAGCGGTCAAATTGTATTTGGCGCCCGAGGAGCCATTAAGTCCCGCGAATTGGGAGTTATTACCGAAGCTGTATCGCATGCTCCAGCAGGAGGGCAACGATTTGCAACAGCGCGGCGGGTTCACGGAATACTTCAGTGATCCGTACATTTCCATGGCAATCTGGAATATTGCTC
>JAQGHT010000608.1 GCA_028291565.1 Planctomycetaceae bacterium
ATGAACAACTTGACATCTCAACAAAGGAAATTGGTCTATCTGATCGGGATGGTCGCGTTACTGATTCCAGTGGTGACGTTAGGCTTTCCTTCGTCGGCAAAACGCGGCAAAGGTGGCGTCCTGGCGGAAATGCGCAAAAAGTACGACTTAGGCGAAAGCACCCTCGGCGATGTCGATCCTTCCAGCGCGACGATGAACCTTGTGCTTTTGGGCCTGCGAGGTCCGGCGGCATGCCTGCTGTGGGTCCAGATGGACGACCAGAAGGACAGTAAGGACTGGGCGGCGATGCGGGCCACCACAGATTCGATTATCAAACTGCAGCCGCACTTCCAGAAAGTCTGGCGTTTCCACGGCTGGAATCTGGCGTTTAACGTCTCGGTCGAATGGGACGCGGTCAAAGATCGCTGGTTCTGGGTGAAAGAAGGGGGCAAGTTCTACAAACGCGGTGTGGTACTGAATTACCAATATCCAGAATTGTATTGGGACTATGCCTACCTCCTGTCTAACAAGGTCGGCAAGTCGGACGAATGGCGCCAATTCCGGCGGTTTTTCCGTATTGATCCGGACAAAGATGCGACATGGCACGATGGAATTCCCGGTCCAGATCGAGATTTGAATCCGGACGATGAGGACAATTACATTGTTGCCCGCAGGTGGTTCCAGGATGCCAATGACAAAATGGATACGTACGGCAAAGAACAGCATATCATGGATGGCTCGCTGTTCCGCAGCTATCCGGGTCGCGCATTGATCGATCAGGCTTCGTTGCGCCAAAAGGAAGGCGATTACGACGAAGAGACTCGCGAAATCTGGGCGAGGGCGATGGAATACTGGCGAAACAAGTACGGCATGGAAGAGTTCTCCGTCATGCCAGGCATCAAGATTCATTTGAATTGGCCATTGGACGAACTCAAGGAATACGTCAAGACCGCCGAGATTCCTCCCGAATTTGAAGGCACCCGGGATGAATACGGCAAGAACATGCGTCGGATGGTCGGTACCTATCAGGACATGACGAATTACCGTTATTGGGCTGCTAAATGCTATTCGGAACAGCTCAAAACGACGCTGGAAGCCCACCTTTATTTAAGCGATGCATTACAGTGGCTGGCTGAAGGCGATGACCAGCTGGCTTCAAGAATGGGTTATCTGGGCATGCAGAAATATGAAATCGTGCTCAGTGACAGTGGTGATACCATCAATACCATCAAGGAAGACGATCTGGCGATTGAAGAGGGGATGCTGGGTGTCATGACGTGGCAGCACGCATTGCAGCACCTCGGCGCGAAGATTCCGGACAAATTCCCCCTGATGGAATTGTGGCAGCGACACCAGAATCGCAAACTTCAGATCGAAGAGGAATTCGGTCGTCAGATCAATCCGCCGCGGGAAGAAAACCTCTCTGAAGCCGAGTTGCGAGACCAGGAAAATCAGAAGCAGCGGCGTATCGAACGTGCCAAGAAACTGTTTCCGGACGTGAATTGACTTGTCGCACTGGTGAGTGGCGACCGCAATAGCGAGGCATTTCGAGTGTCTCACCATCCTGAACCCGCTTGGTAAATCCGCAAAAAAAGCTCCGGGCTTCTGAAACTGTCATGAGAAATCGGGGGTGGCCCCGCACAACACAAATTGTGCGGGGCCATTTTCATTGACCCGATAGGTCGCAGTGTGACGGATCCCGTTCCGAAGCCGACGATTCGACGCGGGATCGACTTGTCAAAGGGCGTTCTCAGTTTCAGAATAGGTAGGAACTGCAAAAATCCGACAGTGATCCGTTTGGATTCTCGGTCGCTGCAAGATTTGATTGGTCCGCGTTCCAGCCGGGATCTGGCACTTCACTCAGGATGACTCGGGTTCCGAGAATCGGATCTGTATCAATTACTGCTACTGATCGCCGGCTCGGTGGCCAGGCTGGCAGAAATCCAAATGAGTGCTGCATTCGGGCCATGGAGCATCCTTAATTGAGAGATTGTCACCAGATGGTTGTTTTGACCCGCGACGTGATTGACTACACGGCCTTGACGGAACGCGTTCGTTCACATGCCGCTGGCGCTGTCGTCTTGTTTTTAGGAACTGTCCGGGAAATGACTTCCGGGCGCCAGACTTTGGCCTTGGACTATGAAGCCTATCCCGAGATGGCCGAAGCCAAGATGGTCGAGTTGGAACGCTTGGCAAGTGCTAAATGGCCGGTGATTGAGTGCGGGATCGTGCACCGTCTGGGAAGATTGGAGTTGGGTGAGATCAGCGTGGCAATTGCGGTGAGCTGTCCACATCGGCAGCAGGCATTTGAAGCGGGAAAGTTCCTGATCGATGAATTCAAGCTGGTTGTTCCAATTTGGAAAAAGGAGAATTGGAACGACGGGACGACGGAATGGGTGCATCCTGGCCTCTCGCAGACGATTCCGACGACCAAAACTCAATTGTTCGACGATCAGCAGCAACAGAAAGCCAATGGCTGAGCGTTTTCCTGTTTGCGGTCGCGAATGAGTTTTTTGCATTCCTGAACTTCGCGATCAAACGTCTCATTTTTCATCGTGCGGTATATAATGTCGGATCTTGGAACCAGAGCTTGGGAACGAGCTGAACCGACGACTGAAGACTATGGAAAGCCATTCATGGCGGAGCAATTGATTGATTCCTTTGGCCGAATTCATACCAATCTGCGGATTAGTGTGACCGATCGCTGCAATATTCGCTGCTTCTACTGCATGCCGGCGGAAAATGTCCAGTTCATGGATCGGAAGGATTTGCTGACATTTGAGGAAATTGAACGCTTTGTGCGAATCTCTGTTCCGCTGGGTTTAACGAAAATTCGCTTGACCGGTGGCGAACCGCTCGTTCGTCGTGATTTGCACGTACTCGTCAAAATGTTGGCGGCGATTCCTCAAATCCACGATATTGGCGTCACAACAAACGGCATTTTGCTGGCGGAGCAGGCTGAGGATCTTTGGAATGCGGGTTTGCGGCGAATTAATGTCAGTCTGGATGCGCTTGATCCGGTCAAGTTCAAAGAAATCACTCGCCGCGACGGGTATGAAAAAGTGTTGGAAGGGATTGCTGCGGCTCAACGGGTCGGTTTTGATCCAGTGAAAATCAATGCCGTTTCGATTCGCGGGATGACAGAAGACGAAATCATCCCGCTCGCCAATTTCGCAAGGCGCTCGGGTGTGGAAATCCGGTTCATCGAATTCATGCCGCTCGACGCGGACAACGCCTGGGAACGCGAGAAAGTCCTGTTCGCGCACGAGATCATCGAGAAGCTTTCACAGGAAATCTGTCCTTTGATTCCCTGTCCAGGCCAGAATCCCCACGCGCCAGCAACCGAATTCCAATTTGAAGACGGGATTGGGAAAATTGGTCTGATCGCATCTGTCAGTCGACCATTTTGCATGAATTGTGATCGATTTCGGATTACCGCAGACGGCAAACTCAGGAACTGTCTCTTCAGCCTGGAAGAAACTGATGTCCGGGGCATGTTAAGAGGTGGCGTGGCTGACATCGAAATCGCCTCCGCCATTCGCGCGAGTATCGCGGCAAAAAAAGAAGGTCATGAAATCAATACGGCACGGTACATCCAGCCGGATCGGCCGATGTATTCCATCGGTGGCTAAACCCGGTCCTCCAGTAAGGGGATTCTCATTCCAGGCGCTCTCTTTATCGCGCCCGCTAAAAGCTCCTCAAAGCGCCAGAAGTTTGCCCTTTACATAACCGGTATTGAAATTCTTACCATTTTCAGGTTGCGTGGATGAGACTCTTTGCAAAATCTGACGCAACACGTGACGAAAGCTCCGTCGCCAACTGACGGCAATCTTAAAGCATTACAATAAATTAAGTTCAACCGGAATCGTTGCGGTTGTTGTCGTATTAGTGATGTCGCTTTTTGATTGTGAAAGACGTCAATTTGACTGCGCTTTTGTGTTTAGTCTCGACGCATCCGATGATTCAGTCGCGAATTTGAACCTCTTGTCAAATGTTGATGCTTTTTTCGAGTTCTGGCTCGGCGATTGCGTTTGTGGATCGTCGGAATCTGAGGCAACTTGGTGTTGCCCCCATGAGGAACCACACGGCCTTTTGAGGAAACTCGAACAAAGGAGGCAGCAGTGAAGCGATTGATGTGTGGAGTGTTGGTAATGGGGTTGCTGCTGGGATTCAGCGGCAGCGCGAGCGCCCAGGTATTCGGCTACGGAGGGCCGATTTACGGAGGCTCGTGTTACAGTAACCCGTATTATGCTGGATACGGGGGCTATGGAGGGTACGGCGGTTATGGAGGTTACGGGTACGGTGGGTATGGTGGCTATGGTGGATACTATGGTGCGCCAGCTTATCGACCGTACGGCATCGGAATTGGCATTGGAGGATTTGGGGGCTACTACGGTGGCTATGGACATCCCCATTTCCATCACCACCATGGACATCGATGGTAACCTGCAAGAATCTTGAGGAGTGTCAGACCCCCACGTCTGTCGTGTAGGAAAATCTCCGCGACATGCAGTCGGTAAAAGACTGGAACCGATATTTTTTGACTTCGGCAGCGGGGCTATGCTTCTCGCGGGAGCGTCTGTCACATTTGCAAGACGTGATAAACGTTCAGAATGTGACATTTTCATCCGCGTGAGGGATAAAGTTGACACACATTCCATAATTGAACAAGATTCTTGGTTGTTGAGAAGCTGCGTGGATAGTGACCGTCGCCCGGAGGGACTCGGACGACGGCAACGCCTCCAGGATATACTGGACCGGTGGCCGTATGAGAGAAGGGATGTCATTTGGTCTGCTGAATAGACTTTTACAATCCGACATGGTAGGAATATATAAATATACGTCGTGGCGAGAAGAGCGCGGCATTCGCCTGGTGAATGTTCGATTGCGATGTCTTCGTTCCGGCTGCGAAAAGTGTATGCGTGGGGGGTAGCCCACAGCTTCCTTCGGAGAA
>JAQGHT010000614.1 GCA_028291565.1 Planctomycetaceae bacterium
TTTGACTATTCGGTGATCGAGAGACTTTCATTCGTTTGGGAACACTAATCACCGCTAATTTACGCTAATCAGGATTCCATTCCACAAGGGTCATCAGGCAAAACAATTGCGACTTTCCTTGTCTTGATTAGCGTTAATCAGCGCAGATTAGCGTTCCACCTTCCCTGTTTTCCAGGGTTTCACGTGATAGCGAGTAAAAACACATTCGTCATGGAATCAATCTGCTGGCTTTGCTGCATGTACCGTTGTCTCGAAATTGGTCAACCTATTTCGTTACAGTGCTTTATTCCGCAGCTGGTGGCGCGAACCACTTCTTATTTGCTGACTTGACCGATTCACCGGCAGCTGCCACTTTGACTGGAACCTTGATTGACAGGGTCATCGGACGCAAGCATTTTTTCTCGTTGCAGGCCTGATATTTAACGAGAAACTCCAGTACTTCCTCTTGACCGCTCGCCGACTTCGGGACATCCAGCACGCCGCGAATTTCCACCTGTTTTGAGTAGTATTGCAGCTTCTTTTTCAATCCCGGAACATCGTGCTCTTCAGGCTCGGGATAGGAAATCTCTTCGGCTTTGACTTTGAATTTCGACTTCATTGTCAACTCAGTCGGAATCGCAAATTCATCCCCGGCCGGATTGGGATTAATGTGCCAACCGTCATCAATTTTCAAGACGACGACAAATTCACAAGCGTCGCCGGCCGGCAATCGATCGACCGATAAAAACGCCACCCCTGTGACTTGTTCTGGTTCCTTCTTCTTCTTAGGCGCGGCACCTTTTTCTTCCGTTGTTTGATTCCCCACCAGCTGGACTTTCGAGCCAAATGGACCGTTCACGTCAGTATCAAGCTCTAGTGCGCGATCTGGATCAACCTCCAATTCGGAATCAACATCCGGCGTGCCCGCGTCTGCGATCTGATCTTGATTCGGACGGCCTCGAGCCGCCCCGGCCTTCGGTTTCACGGCGAGAAATTCGGTGATGGCAACGGCCAGATTCACAGCTCCACGTGGCGACTCCTTTAAAATCGGAGCACACGCCAGCAGTGTCTCCTCCGCGTCGCGAAGATAAGCCGGTTTTTTTGTCAACTCGGCCAACCGGATTAGATTCCGAGCAGCCACGCTGTTTCCCGATGGCAAAACGGAATCATGCATCGTCTTGGTTCGAGCCAACAATTCTTCATGGTCGGTGGCCATGAAGTAGAAACCTTGCTGCTGCTGATCCCAAAACAGTTCGCGTTGCTGATCGGCCAATCGGACTGCAGCATTCAACCATTTCTCATCCTGGCTGGCTTCATGCAGTGCCAACAACCCTTCAATCAGGAAGGCGTAATCATCTAGATATGCTGGAACTTTTGCCACCTGTGCTCGATACGTTCGCAGCAGACGGCCTTTGTCATCCCGCATTTTGGAGAGAATAAACGTCGCCGCCTTTTCCGCGGCACGCAGATACTCAGGACGATTCAGGTCGCGAGCGGCGTGCGCCAATGCCCGAATCATCAATCCATTCCAGCTTGTTAGGACTTTATCGTCTCGCAGCAACGGCTGCCGTTTTCCCCGCGCTGCCAGTAATTTGGCCTTGATCGCCTGCAAACGCTCATCAACGACACCCGGTTTCAGTTGAAAGTCCTCCGCCAGTTTCGCAGCCGGCCGAATGACTTCCAGGACGTAAGCCTTTTCGAAATTGGGCTCCCGGTCCATTCCAAAACACTGCGCACACAACCGAACCTCATCCGGTGTCAGGACTTGCTTCACTTCATCCCGAGTCCAGACATAATATTGTCCTTCGACCCCATTGGTTTCCGCGTCGAGCGCCGAGAAAAAGCCCCCGTGCGAATCACATAAATCGCGCAACACAAAAGTAATGATGTCTTCTGCGACAGTGCGATATTTCTGATTGTTAGTCGCCTTATAAGCGGCGACGTAAACATCAGCCAGTTGAGCATTGTCGTACAGCATTTTTTCGAAATGCGGCACGCGCCAGAATCGGTCGGTACTGTAACGGTGGAAGCCGCCTCCCAATTGATCGTGAATTCCACCTGCCGCCAGCTTGTCCAAAGTCTGGTAGAGCATCTCGGCCGCGGTGTCTTTAGGATGCGATTCCAAATACGATTGCAGCAGATTTAGCTTCACCGGCACCGGAAATTTGGGCCGTGTCGGCTGGAGCGGGTTGAAATCAAACCCGCCATTGTCAGCATCATACGTGGCTTTGAGCTCATCCACAGCCCGCTGCACCAGGCTGGCCTCGAGCTTCACTGGCACCAGATTTGGCCGCACACGCGAAGCATCTTTGACCGCTCCCGCGAGAGCATCACCTGTTTTCTGGAGTTTCTCCGCATCCGCGACCCAAAGCTCTTGAATTCGCTTCAGAATGCTCCGAAAACCATCCCTTCCCTCGCTGTCTTCGGGAGGAAAATACGTGCCGCCGCCGAGTGGCTTGAGATTGGGTGTGAGGAAAATCGAGAGGGGCCAGCCCCCGGTCTGCGATGAGCCGATCGCCTGAAAATAGATTTGCAGGGCAACCATGTAGATTTCGTCGACATCCGGCCGTTCTTCACGGTCGACTTTGATGTTGACGAAGTGGGCATTCATGTATTTGGCGATTTCCGGATTGGTAAAGACCAATCGTTCCATCACATGACACCAATAGCAACTGGAATATCCAATCGAGAGGAAAATGAGTTTTTTCTCCCGTTTGGCTTTCTCAAACGCCTCAGGCCCCCAAGGATACCAGTCAACAGGATTATGGGCGTGGAGCAACAGATAGGGACTGGTCTCCTTCGCCAGGCGATTGGTGAACCCCTGGCCCACCTTTTCCTCAGCGACAGCCGCGCGCTGAAAACCCTGCCGGCCACATCCCGTAAACACAAACAGCCCGAGAAACAGCAGGACTGCCGACATCCAGGCGCGCCATGAGCTGCTCATGAGACCTAACATAAACAACTTCCCTGTGGACCGAAGCTTCGGTCGAGATCAAAATCGCCCCGTCCGAAGGGGCGATCACCGTCCATCAATTATAATCCTGCCGATTGCCGGTACCAAGGCGAATCGCCGATTTCATCAGCCGCAGACATGTCAGATTTCGGCTTGTACTTATGCTGGGATAGGCAGGACTTACAGGATCAACTGGACAAATACGTCCGATCGGTCGTAGAAGCGCTCTCCCAGAAGAGATCGTCCAGCTTCGCCGTTGCATAAGCCGCTGGCTTGTGCGGAACGTGACTGATGGGACGCATAGGGCTCATGAGACTGACTCGTCCCAGAGCCCCGTTCAATCGCCGTAAGTCCTTATCTGGCAATCCTGCCAAAGCTGGAAGATCTCATTAAGCGAGCGGAGCCAGCCGTGCAACATGTCACGACATCCGACTTCAAGGCCTACTTGTCCCGCTTGGCTTCCCAGTCGGTGCTCGTCGTCTTGCCGTCGCGTTCACGCTCGAACTTGCCCTTGATCGTGTCACCGTCGACTTTGCCCGTGTACTTGGTCGTGTTCTTGTTGCCATTTTGGCCAGTGCGAGTTACGGAGAAGGCAACTTCTCCATCCTTGAATTTCGCATCGTCAATCGCAGTTTCCTTGTTATCGCGACCGACGATAACGCCGCTCAGCTTGTCGCCTTCCAATTTCAACTTGGCCGTCACTTCAATTTTGTTATCACCACGCATGACGGTCCACTTCCAGGTGCCAGTGGGGTCCGCTTTATCAGCGGCTTGGACAATGCCAGCAAATTGGCAGATCGCCAATACGAGTGCGACACTAAAAGCACGTTTCATGACAGGTTCCTTACACAGGTTTTCAATGAGAATCAACGGGCGTGCTGTTTGAGATAAAGAGCAAGATCGCCTGCCGATTTCAACTACATTAACACTCTGGCGCGAAGTTGTCTGTAAGCAGACTGGCGAACTTCTTGTGAACTCGAATGTTTCAGCGTCTGCTACAAAGCCGATTTGCGGGGTGGGAAGCTGTGCCTCCAAGTGGGTTGAATTGTGACGTTGCAATCGCTGTGGGACCGACATTCCGGTCCGTCGCGTCTCATTCCAGCATTTCATTTTTGCCCGCGCGGAGTTGATTTCAATAATCAGGCCACACCGTTCTTCTTGAACCACTCCAACAGCCGCTTCCAGCCATCGTCCGCCTGTTCCTTACGGTAGGTAGGGCGGTAATCGGCATAGAAACCGTGCGGCGTGTCTGGATAGAGTTCAATGTGAGACGGATTGCCAGCTTGTTTCAACGCGGCTCGCATCGATTCCACATTGGCAACGGGAATGCCCATGTCAGCTCCGCCGTACAACCCCAGGACCGGTGCCTTCAGAGACTCCACCAAGTCCAAGGGATGCTTGGGGTGAAGATCGTCTTTTTCGTTCGTCAGGCGGCCGTACCATGCGACCCCCGCCTTCAGATCCTTGTTATGCGCCGAATAGAGCCAAACAATTCGACCACCCCAGCAGAATCCGGTAATACCCAGTTTCGCCGTGTCCCCTTTGCCACTCTTCTTGACGTAGGCCACCGTGGCGTCAAGATCGGACAGGACCTGCGCGTCTGGTACTTTTGAAACCACCTTGGCGATGATTTCCTGGATATTCGTCATCTTCGAAACATCACCTTGGCGGGCATAAAGTTCAGGAGCAATCGCCAGATAGCCCAGCTTCGCCAGTCGTCGGCAAATATCTTTGATGTGCTCGTGAACGCCGAAGATTTCTTGAACAACAAGAATTACCGGAAACGGCCCCCCGGAAGCGGGCATGGCCCGATACGCCGGAATTTCCCCGTCCTTCACGGGAATCTTCACTTCACCGGCGTCCAAACCCTTGGTATCAGTCGTAATGGTCTCGGCTGAAACTGGCTGCACCGCCAGTGCGAAGCCCGCCGCCAGGCTTGTCACCACAAACTGGCGACGCGTGAAATCCCAATTCGATTGCAGGCTGCTGATGTCGTCATGCATTGAAATGGCTTTCCTTGAAGTGCTGTGCGTCAAGAGTGAATCTCATTATCGAGATTTTCCTGGATTCTGAACCCCCCGATCCGGCCTGTCAATAAGCGATTGACCTCCAAATCGCCTCCGCCCGAGAGACGCGTATCCGAAATGTGGCATTTCGCCATAGCCGGACTCTTTGAGTTGGGCATTCAGCCGGGAAACT
Organism: Planctomycetaceae bacterium; assembly: GCA_028291565.1. Classification (GTDB taxonomy): domain Bacteria; phylum Planctomycetota; class Planctomycetia; order Planctomycetales; family Planctomycetaceae; genus JAKFVC01. The sequence continues at coordinate 5,132 of JAQGHT010000614.1, forward strand.
TCCAATCTAAAGGGGCAGGATATGGAATCCTCAGACAGGCTCTGAGTTCTCACGGCCGTGCAAGGGGCGTTATGATTTTGCGGGAGAGACTGTCACGCCTGCAATGCATGATGATCATTCGAAATGTGACATCTTCCTCTACGTTAGGATTAGCGAAGCAATAACAGTCGGCACTTCAAGCCGCGTGACGAGGTCGCGTGGCTGTAGGACGGACATTCCTGTCCGTCTGGCGCGATGTCGGACAGCGGGGACTCCCAAAGAATGGTTCCGACACTTATTAATTCGCCAGTCCTTACGTATCGACTTCGCCTCGGTAAAATCAGAAATTTTCGTCGGCTTGGGGCGGACAGGAATGTGCGTCCCGCAACAGGAGAAATGGAATGCAGCCAGTCCTGATTCGTGTCGTTTACTTCCTGCTGGGAATCGCAGCCTTCGTTCTTGCGGTCCCGTCGCTTGCTCACGCCGAGCATGAGGGCAAGCTCCAAGTCCTGCTACTCGGTGACAGCACGACGATTGGCAGCGTCTGCCGAATTACAAATCCCACAGGTCCGCATCTGGAAGACGTCGTACGACTGTTACTGGCAACAGACAAGGAATTGCCTCCCACGAATGTCATCAATCAGGGGCGGGATGGAGAGTTCATTCACGGGTTACTGACAGGGGGACGCTATGACCGGGAAATTGCCAAACTGCCGGGAATTGATTACGTCTTCATTCGCTATGGACTGAATGATCAAGCCAAACGTGAAGACTTTGCCAACAATTTCCCCAAGGATTTTCACGATTTGATCGCCCGGCTCCACAAGGATTTTCCGCAGGCGAACATCATTCCCACGTCCGTTATTCCCTACTTGTCCGCCGATGCCGATGCGCGAATCAACACCTTGATCAAAAAAGTGGCGGAAGACGAAAAGCTGCCCATGTTTGACCTCTATACCCGGTATCAGACCGAGCTCACCCAGGGGCCGAATATGCTGAATTATCGCCGCTATGGCCTCGATCGTATCCCCGAACAGCACCGAACCTGGGTCCAACCGTTTGTACGCGGAGGTAGCGTGGTCGTCATGGACAACCAATTAGACGCCCACTTTCGTGACTTGCCGGGATGGTTCAGCGACCGCCACCCGAATCTCGCTGGCTATCACGTGATCGGCGATGAAACCGCCAAATACCTGGCCAAGCTGATCAAAGAGAAAAAGGCCGCGGAGAAGAAGCCGTGACGCTTTGATTGCGACGCGAGAGAGGTCGGGCGTTCGCGAACTCTATCGATTTGAATGGGATCGGCGAAAAGTTCCGAATTGGCATCAGCACTTTCCACCACGCTAACTTGCCATATGTGCGATCTGGACACACGCTCGTGCCCCTGTTGAAAGGGATCAACGTGACTAATCACAAGCCCGAGCCGGAAAACGTTGAGCAACCGATTCTCATATTTCGCAGATCGCTTTTCTTATACTCGTTCGTTGCCAGTCTCGCCGTGATGTTTCCAGGTTTGGCGATGATGGCACACTTCAAGATCATCGACGCGGAATTTATGGAATCTTGGTGGTGGTTCTGCTTTGTGATAGGCTTCGTGTGCCCGGTCGGGATGTTCTCGATCAGAATGGCGATGTTGCGCGAGCCCTTGATCTGCTGTTTTCAGAACAAGATAAGC
>JAQGHT010000629.1 GCA_028291565.1 Planctomycetaceae bacterium
CCGCCCTTGCCGTCCGGACCCACAAAACCCAGTGTGCTGGAATTTCGCTGCAGGCCAGTATCCACCCCAATTTGATACGCGCCGGGCGAGATGGTGACTTCCTGCTTGGCCGCGTGAGATGAGACGACAACGGTCGTGCCGGCTCGGTGGCGATCGCCAGCCCCCGTGATCTTGCTCCCCTTCTGGTTTTGAAACACCACGCCGGCTGCATCGAGTTTCCTGAACAGAGCGGCATTTCGCTTCACGGTTTTCGCAACCGTGTAGACTGTTCGCTGCCCCTTGCGTTTTGCAACCGCCGGCTTTGCGACTTGCTTCGCAGCGGCCGCCTTGAGATGCCCCGCTTTACGGAGCCTGGCCAGAATCGTGCTCACTTTGAGTGGTGCCCAGGCGATACCATCACTGCCCATGCGACCGTGAGATTTTTCCTCATAGGACTGGCGTTCTAACGCGAGCAGTTGAACACCGAGGATCTCGAGAGCCTGCTTGCGCTCCTTGTTAAGAGCGGCAACGACAGCATCAAGGGCTGAAGTCAGTTCAGCTTTGGGAAAGACGACGGTGGCCATGTGCAGTTCGCCCTCTCTCAGGATGGTATCAGGAACTACACTTCGGAATAGGTCAGTGTCTTCGCCGCACTGCTGCTGTCGGGCTTCAGGACGTCGAACGACAGTCCCTCTTCAATCAGTGTGTTGCCGCTGCTGTCTGCAGGCTCGACGAACGACAGGCGATTGAAATCAATCGTCAAGACTGTGTATGCCGTCCCGTCCGTGCCGGTACCGTTATGCAGACCCTTCAGGACGATCTGACCGGTCAACTCGACCTCTGAGAACGCCCGGTTATATGCGGTATAGGTATCGTCCGCCTTGAGGATCGTGAACGTCAGCGTCTCTGTCAGATCACCGGCTGAAAGTGCCGACGGCGACGTGGCGTTGAGATAGGTCGCGGCGAGTGCGTTCTGGCCTTGCCACTGAAACGAACGCAGCTGCTGCGGGACGCCACCGAGCGCGAAAGTGCAGTCAGAGAACTCCATTTCGATGCACAATTCCCGATCATTGGGAATCGCCTGGGCCGTCGCGAGTGCCGATTCTGTCTTACCCATCAGATCGAGTGAAATCGTGACCGTTCCTGAATCGGCCGAGCCTTCGATTGTCCAGCTATTGACTCGCAGCCCATTGTGACGCGCGTTCGAGACGTTCGGGCCCTCGGCCCATTCGGCCAGCTTACTCATTTTATCGACGGTCTCGGGCTCGGACATCGCCCAGTCGACGAGTTCTTGCATGATCGATGCCGCTGCGCCACCCGGTTTAAAACCGTACATCCCGGTTTGCAGTTGTCCCGCCGGCATACCTCGAAATGATTTCCCGTGCTTCGCCTGCAAGAGCCCGACGAACGGCCGAGATTTTCGACGATCGCGTTTCATCTTCACGGCATAACTGGTAACTGGGATGTGATAATACGCGGGTGATCCGGGGGTTGTTCCCCAGGCGGATTCCGCGGCGAGAGCCAGATAGGACTTACGGGCATGAATGGTCATGTTGAATTTCCGATGGCAATTTAATGGTGGGCGATTGCGATTGCTGAGTCTGAAATCTCGGATCGTCAATCGCAAATCGGCGATGGCTCAGGTGCTTCCGAAGGGGTCGTATTGAAATTGAAGCTGAAAGGTGACGGTCATGGCCCACGCTTTGACGGCCTGTGTGCGGTCGCCAATCCGGGCGAGTGTCGGGACTGAAACGGAAACGGATTGCGGGTTGTAACCGGTCGCGGCTTTGACAAATGGCACCGGCGATCCGAGTGGCGTCTGTTGCCAGGCGGCTTTGATGATGTCCTGAGCGTATTGTTCGAGCCGATACAGTCGCGTGTGAATTAATCGGACATCAATCGAATAGGGAAAGTCCGCCATCCGTTGCGTCTGCCATTTAAACTCCTGCCTGCCCGGAACGATCTCGATGGATGGCATGTCACCCAGTCCCGACTGAATGATCGACTCGAGTGTTCCCCCTTCGCCCGTCTCATGCTTGAACTTGCGTTTGAAGACAGACTTGCCGTCCGGGTTGAGTGCCGGGCAGGCTTCGATGGCATTCCAGATCGCGGAGCGGGCGTCCGTGGTTTTGGTGGTCACGTGAGATACTCCGAAACGATATGAAAGGTCTCGTGGCTGTTGGAGTTGAAGTCTTGACCGATGACGGCGCCTGGGATGACGTCGGCGTCGTCCTTGACGGCCTTCAATTCCTCGAGTGCTTCATCCTTTGCCGCCTGCAGAGAATCGGCGCAGTCGCGGCCTCCATTCGTGACGGCATGCCACGCCGCGAGATCGATCGCCCGTTGGCTGCACCAGGCATTGCCGCCATTGCGGAGTGACATCGGATCATAGGCCGGCGAGCGATTGATCACGTAATAATCAATCTTGCCGCCGGCCCATTGAATTCCCGTGGTGATGTTCGCGGCCAGTTCGTTGTCCGACACAGAGCCGTCATCGTCATCATCTGCGACGTTGAAATAGCCCGCAGCTTTGAGGCGGTTTTCGACTTGAGTCGAGGTGCAATATTCTGGCATGAGAATTTCCGAATTGTTGGAGTTCGGCCTTCAGGTTTTGAAGTTGTGCTATTCTGGGGGGAAGCAGTCACACGTACCGTCCAAGACTTTCGCCCCCACTGACCCGGCGTCAGTGGAGCGCTGATTGGCCAGCTAAAACAAACGAATCGAAGAAGTTCTCAACGCTGATGTCTGTTGTGTTCTTTTGTTCCGTTCCCCCCTCGCCCTGGTACTCCGGGGAGAGGGGTTGGGGGTGAGGGGAAATCGGGTGGCTCCGCATTGAAAATGCCTCTTTTTGCGTTGTTGTCAATCATTTTGTTGTTTCCAAGCACGACGTCCATCAAAGCCCCTCACCCCCGGCCCCTCTCCCCGGCGTACCGAGGCGAGGGGGGAAAAAATAGGCAAGTGCAAGGTTAAACCGGTTTAGCCTGCCAGTCAGCGCTCCACCGGCCCCAGAGGGGGCCCGGGTCGGTGGGGACGTGGTGACACGAAAACTTCAAAACTTTCAAACGGTCTGAACGACGCTCAGCACGATCGGAACGTTCTAGACGCCCAGGTTGACACCTGGAATCCGCGTCGTGTCGGCTCCCGCGTCCTGGTATTGCTGGGTGATCGACGCATTGCGGTCGGCCGACTTCTCGCATTGCACTCGCAGCACAAACAGACTTGGATCGATCTTGTGCTTGACGCAGTACAGACGCTTGGCTTCGGACTCATCCACGACCTCAAACTTCTCGAGACCCAACGGACCGGTCACCGAGAACGGCCAGATCGGCTTCTTGGTACTGGTGGTCATTTCGACCGAAGCGCCGGCCTGCGATTTGATCTTTTCAAACTGCTCTTTGAAAGACGAGGCCGTTTCCAGTGCCTCATTCTTCTCCGCTTCCAGCCGGTGGACTCGGCCCAGCAATTCTTCGAGACTGGGCATGGTGTCGCCTTGAGTCTGATCGGATTCCGTATCGGCTGTGTTGAGTGGCGTGATATCGCTCATCGGTGATTTCCTGAGTTTCGTGTTTGGAGTATTCTTGAAAAGGTTGGTGCGTCTCGCATGAAGTCTTACGACGTAAGTTACGAGGAAGATACAGGGTCGAACCGCTCATGCTGTCGACTTGCACATGTACCGCGGTTCGATCACGGCAAAGGCCCCGCGTTCACTGACCTTGAACCGCGACACCACGTCGTGCGTGAACTCGGCTTCGCTGTTGCTGGGTGCCTGAGTGACCGTCATCGGCCAGTTTTCCATGTAGGCAAAGGCCTTTTTCGGTTGTCCATAGAACCAGGTCGAAGCACTGCCCGTGCGGGCCTTGACCTGGGGACTCGTCAACAGGTTGTACTGATAACGGGCCAGTGGATTGGCCGACACAGTCACCGGGGTCCCGTTGTACGTGCCCTGCCGGACTTCGGTACCATGCACAATGCGTCGCACCGTTTTGTCGAGAGCCCCCGGATAGATCAACGTATTCGGCATCACGGCGATCGGTTCGCCCGTGATGGGGTCGACCATGTCTTCGAACAGTAAGTCGACGTTCTCGATGTCGGTATAGTCGACGAGCGCGTTGCTGGTCGCCAGGTTGTCGAACGGAGAATCACCATAGGTCGCAGCGGCGGCAGCTCCGTTTCGCTTGTACAACGTCGAAATGCCGAGCGCCCCGTCCAAAATGCGTTTCTCTTTGGAAAGCATGATGACATCGCCCACTTCGCCCGCATTCTTCAGCACCAGATACGTGCGATCAAAGAAGATGGCTTCCTGGGTGACGCCCACGATCAAACCCCGTTTTACTGTCTGCGGCGTTTCCACCCAAGATTCCGCGAGGCCGGCCGTGGGGTATGGTTTGCCTTCCGTGACAATCGCGGACTTGTCACCAATCAGACTGACGCCGGGAATTTTCTCGCCATCGAACTGTGTCGGAATGTTTTCGACAAGTTGATCACCGATGTACTCGGCCTGCTTGAAGTTCTCCATGATTTTGGAGTAGATAATCTGTCCCGTCAGATTCGTGAACGCCGTGGTGCTCACGTACTGATTATCCTCCATCAATTCGAGCTGGAACGCATTGACACGTTTCTCGGGATTGAACTCCTGGCGAAGCTGGAAGCCGTTCTCAACAAAATGATCCCAGGCATCTGCGAGGCTGAAGTCGCCCGAGGTAATATCGCCCTCGAGCAACCCTTCGCGAAAATCGGAATAGAACCGTACGATGTCGGATTCCCGGCAGGGATTGGTCCGGGCGACAGCCGCACGGTGAAGGTTGCGTAAGACTCGGAAGTCCATGGTGGATGAGCTTTCTGGAATTGGTTTAGAGAAACAGGAACGAGCGTCTCGTTCCCAAGCTCCGCTTGGGAACGCACTT
>JAQGHT010000640.1 GCA_028291565.1 Planctomycetaceae bacterium
TCAATTCGACGGACGGCCTCCTCAATGTCCTGATTCCCCAGTTTTTTCTGGTTTCGAAAACTTGCGAACCACACAAAATCAGAGGAACTCAACAATACCAAGCTGGGGCGAAACGTCGCGTGGCGCCGCTTCCCGCATTTGCGTTCCAGGCTGCCCTGGAACTTCTTCAAAAACACCTTGCGTAACCTAACTCAATAATAGCCAAGAATTTGAAACGGTTTCAAGTCCCCTATTCCGAATTCACATCAGAATCAATTCTGGCGATTCTGGAAGGGGCTCGTTTCACTTCTCGGCATGACTTGAGACGAAATCGTTCCAGAAAAGTTCCCGCTATGCGGAATTATTTTTGAAATTCTTTTTTGCGTGTGTCCAAAGGCCCCCTGAAACAAAACGTAAAGCATTGTGATGCCATGCCTTACAGACAGAAAGTCGCTGTTGGATAATTCTTTCTGGAAACGCAAAAATTCTTGGGAACCCATTCTTTGGGGGACAAATTCCATTTTCTAATGGGAACTGTTTTCGAAGTCCCCGCTACAAAAGAATTCCAACATCCCGCTCCTCGAAACTAGCGGTTCAGGCTGAAACCTGCGGATCGTGCTGCTATTCTGGTGTCTTCAGTTGGCGCCATCATCGCACGCACACCGTTGGAATTGCTCCCCATGGCCTACGAAGACCTGATTGTTCTGATCCCCAGTCACAGCCTGGAAGACTTCCCCACCGAGGCCAATGACGCTCAAGCCGCGAGTTTGCTGAATTCGTTCGTGATTCCCTGGCATCCCCAGTTGATTGCCGAAGCTGGCGTCATCCCCCGCTGGCATCGTGCGGACACGCCACCCGAGATCTCCGCCAATCGACTAATCATGTTGCCAACCCGGTGCGCCGACGTCGTGCCACATGGCTGGCCGGATCAGGCGCGTCGCGACGGCGCGACGGTCATCACCGATCTCACCGATCGCGACGAAATGCTGGCTGCGGCGTTAAAGCCGTTAGAAGCCAAAACCGTCGACGCCGAACTGGCCGCCGATTTTTTCGCTCTGGGTTTTTGTTACCTGCAGATTGAACTGCTGACGCGACACATGCGGCATTTCGGAAGTGCCGATGAAATTCATTTCCAGCGCGAGGCTGTCGCCGCTGCCCAGGCGGCAATGGCGAACGATGAGACCACGGCCAAAACGCGACTCAAAGCGTGTTTTGAATTGCTGACCGAAGCACGCGAACGATTCTATCCGACCGACTGCTACCTGCTGGATCTTTGCCTCCTGATTCCCCGGCTGGCCGATCAGCATCTTTCCAAAACGTTGTTGACACTCAAGCCGCTGAGCATCGCACTGACCGGTCAGGATCTGAAAGAGATTGCCGAAGAACATCCAGAACAGCTGGCGTTGTTGAAGGAAGCCTGGCAGCGGAAGTCGGTCGCGTTCGTCGGGGGTGAGTATCGTGAAGGGCCATCCACGCTACTGCCGCTCAATTCGCTCCTCTGGCAGTTTGAACACGGGCGGGAACTGTATGCCACGTATCTGGGACGCAAGCCAGTTATCTGGGGTCGCCGGCGTTTCGGTTTGATGCCCCCCCTGCCACAGATCCTGCATCGCAACGGCTATATTGGTGGCATGCATGTGGCCTTGGACGACGGCTTCTATCCCGACCAGGAGTTCAGCAAGATCCGCTGGGAAGGGACCGCCGGCCAGGCCGTGGATGCTATCACCCGGATTCCTTTGGCAGCCGACAGTGCGAACAGCTACCTGCGATTTCCACTGCGGATGTCGGAATCGATGGACAACGACCAGATTGCCGCCGTGCTGTTTGCACGCTGGCCGGAATCCAAATCGCCCTGGTTCGAAGACCTGCGCCGGATGCAGAATTACTCACCCGTTCTGGGCCGGTTCGTGACCCTGGAAGACTATTTCGAGCACACCGACAGTGCCAGCCGTCTTTCAACGTATGATCCGAATGAATATCTTTCGCCCTACTTTGTGCAGGCTGTGGCACGGATGGAGTCGGATCCGGGCAGCCGGCACGCCCAACATTTTTCCAAACGTCAACGATTTGATTCCGCCGCCTGGTGTGCCGGCATGACGTCGGCATTGCGTGGACTTCCCGTCCGAGGCGATGACACGCGAAAAGTCGAGCAGGCGTTGGAACAGTCAGCTCCGGAAGGGACTGCCGAACAGGCGGCCGAAGCGGAAATTCAATTGCAGCGGTTCGAAGCAGAATCAATCCAGAAATTGGGTGATTTGATCACGCTGGGGGCCGGCAAACAGGCTGGCGTCCTGCTAGTGAACACTTTGAGTTTCCCGAGACTCGCGACAGTGGAGCTGGGACAATATCTGGACCATCCACCAGAAATCACGGGCGCTGTCAAATTTGTCCAATGGGATGAGCATCACAAGGCCGCCACCATTGAATTTCCCGGCTCGGGCTTCGTCTGGCTGTCCAAAGCGGCTCAGGGAAAACCAACACCGACACCGGCGACACCGTTGGCCGAACCATTCAGTCTGCGGAATGATTTTTTTGAAGTCCTGCTGAGCGAATCGACTGGCGGACTGCGCCAGCTCAAGAATTACGGCCGAAGTCCCAACCGACTCAGTCAACAGCTCTCATTCCGATTTCCACGTGAACGGAAACTCCCGAATGCCAATCCCGATGCGCACGAAGTCAAAACCTATTATGGTGAGATGCGATCGACCGGATCGACGGTGACATCGACTGGTCCGAGCGTGGGGGAAGTCGTCACCAGGGGTGAGATCTTCGATCAGACCAACGGTCAGAAACTCGCCGACTTTGAACAGACATTTCGTGTCTGGCGCGGCCGTCCGGTCTTGGAAATTGATGTGGAATTGAGCAACATCCGGATGCCGGATGGAGATCCCTGGAGCAACTACATTGCCGCTCGATTCGCCTGGAATTCATCCACCGCGGCCTTAACCCGTTCCGTCCTCGGAGGGGCTCAAACGGGTTGGAAGGACGAACGGCTGGAGACGCCACTGTATGTGGAGATTGCCGACGACGATCAACGAACCACGATTTTGACGCACGGAATGCCGTTTCATCGCAAGACCGGCGAGCGAATGCTCGATTCGATACTCGTCGTAGCCGGAGAAACACGCAAGAAATTCCAGTTCACGATCGCCGTGGATCAACCTTATCCCATGCAGGCAGCTTTGGATGCCATCACGCCGATTACGATCATTCCGACAACTCAAGGTCCGCCCAAATCCGGACCGTCGGGTTGGTTCTTCCACTTAAATGTTCGCAACGTTCAGATCGTCCAATTGCTCGACCTGCAGCAGAATCCGGTGGAAGTGGCCGACGCGTGGGACTCGTTGGGTCAACAGCCTGAAGCCGCCCCCGAGTTACCAGCCAGGAAAGGATTCTGTTTACGTCTCTTGGAAACAGAAGGTCGCCCAGTACGCGTGATCATTAAAAGTTTCCGCACACCCCTGTCGGCACGACAACGAGATTTTCAAGGCCGGACAGTGACCGATTTAACAGTCCGGGACGACTCCGTTCAAATCGACATGGTCGCCCACGAAATCGCCGAAGTCGAATTCCGGTGGCTGTAGGGCGGTTTAACCTTGAGTTTGCCTGTGCCACTGCATTGGGGGTTGTACTCAATCCTCAAGCAGTGCTGTTTCGAGCATGTCTTTACACTACTTCCGCCGCGTACAGAGGCAAGCAGTGGCACGAGACCCTGACCTCAATGCGGAAGACGCAAGGTTAAACCGCTAAAGCCTGAGGAAGCAGCAATCATAATCGCATAGAGGATGAAAGCAAACCTGATGCGTAAAGTGCGATTGATCGTTCCGTTTGGCGAAAAGGCACCGCGACATGGCACCGGCGTCTGGCGATTCTGGGGTGTCGATGGAAAATTCGCCGAATCAGAGCGATTGCTACTCGATGCTGGCTGGACCCACATCAAACGCTGGCGAGAGTATACTTATTGGCAAATTCCCAAGGGCTTGACCAGCGTCGAAGTGCCGATTGTTTCCACGGAAATCCCCGACCGTCAAACCGTTCGTCAGTTCGGCCAAAAGCTTCACGCCGCGGGTACTGCGATCTCCGGCAGACAATACGGCTGGCCCTACCTCTACCGTCCAGAGATCAACGAACCTGACTACGACGGACGGATGTATCAAGCTCCGGCCTATTTTGAGATCGGCGATATGGCCTGGTCCGTCGTCGCCCGCTGGACCGATTCGGCGGCTCAATGGAACGATCTTGAATCAAACATCATGGCCGAGGTCGCATGAGTGTAGCTCGGCACTCCATGTCGAGGTTTACAAGTCGGTCAGAGATTGCGAAGAATTCAATAGGACAGGTTTTCAACCTGTCCGTCTAGCAAGCACGGACAGTAACGCTGTGAACGATTTCAGTAGCCAATCTCACCAGAGATTGGGGCGATTCGCTCCGTTTCTGGTCCAAAGCCCAAGCTTGGTAAACTTGGCTACGCGGAAATCAGCGCCCGGTAAACCCTCACGGACAGGTTGTAAACCTGTCCAAGTTCAGCCAAATATTGACGATTGTAACTCGGCCGGGGCCTTACCTGATTGCTGCGAGACCTGAAGTGCCCCAGAGACCACGTCGAGTCCTCCGAAATGAGCAGAATCCTTGAGTTCCATCAATCCATGGATTGCGTAAGGCACAGGTTGATTGGAATTCGGACAAGATTCCACGGGGGATTCGCTTGAAGAATCACCCTGCCGCTCCATCTGAGTCAGCTTCTGAACGTGGTTCAACAATGCCTCGGCTTCGCAGGGCTTCGTGATATAGACTGTGCAGCCAGCCAATCTGGCTTGAACCTGGTCGAAGAAGCCGCTTTTGTTGGACAGGATGATGATCGGGGTGGCTCGAGTGTCCGGGCAACTCCGGATTTCCCGGCAGATCGCAAAGGCATCCTGATCCTGCAAGTTGCCGTCCAGAAGTATCAATTGAGGCTGATTCTCAATGGCCAGCGCCAGGGCCTCGACACCATTCACCGCAGCCAGCACGCGAAAGCTGGCCCGACGCAGAACGTTCAGCATCAGCTGCCGACGAGTCGTTCGATCATCGAGAACCAGCACCAACGGCTGACCGGCATCCAACGCTGCGGACTTATCGAGGGCCTCGGACGACGGAGTTTGAGACGACAACCGGCGACGAATCAGCCGTGTGGGGTCGTTGGGATCTTGTTCGGCGACAAAGACTGTTCCACAGGCCGGACAATTGTGCAGAGGACCAATCAACTTGCCCCAGATCCGCAACCGGGCCCGGCAACCCGGACATCCCAGGCCGTACACTGGGCCATTGGCATCGTTGGCTGATGACTCAGTAGGCGCCGCAGATTGTTGCATCGCGGCAGCAGAATCGTCTGACCGTTGAGAAACCGGCCGATCATTTCCTTCCGCCAGAGCCTTCATCCACTGCAAACCCGCTGTCGCAAGCGCCGCGTACGGACCGGTCTGTAATTTCTTCAAGTGGGTTGACGCCTGGAGCGGTGAATCCGACACCCATGCCAGCCACAACCACACCAGCGGATCGACGATATTCGCTTGCGCGGCTCGCTCGAAATGTAATCGATCCAACAGCCGATTTCCGATTCGAGCAGCCTCGATCCCCTGTTCAATCAACTCAGCAGTGGCAGGTTCCGACATCCCGATACCTTGCAGCCGCTAGTGCGCTGCCTCTGAGGTGTTTCAGCAATTCCATGAAACGTGAGTCGCAGTTCCGAGGGGAAACCGAGACGCACCAAAATCATTCTGCGAAACAAATCTCATGCCGCGACGTAATGCATGTTTCAACAATCGTCGTAATGCATTGCTGGCATGACTGATGAGGCGTAAATCGGAAGAATGTCCGAAGCGATTGCCGCCGTCTGCGTGTTGCCACAAGGCATCACTTCAAAAACGAATGTCGGAATAAAGCCACGCGTCATTGGAAGTCCTGAATTCAAATCAAGACACTCCAAAAGACCTCATTTTTCCTCTCTCGCCTAGGTATTCCAGAGATCGTCCAGCTTTAGCGGTGTTGTCAAACAATCACTTACGGCAATTGATGGGACTAATGGGGCCGATAGGACTTATAGCTCTCATAAGTCCCATGCGTCCCATAAGTCCCATTCAGCATAAGCCGGCGGCTTATGCTTCGACAAAGCCGGACGATCTCTCCAAGGCGAGGGAAGAGTGAAACATGCGATCAAATTGACCAACAGATCCAAAGCTAAACCGCAATTATTATTATCGGAAACATCGTTACTGAGGAGCTGCAGAACAAGCTAATTTTCTGTAGGCGATGTCTCTCCAAGACTCGCAGTCGAAGCGGTTTGCCGTTCAGGCAAACTCTTCGATGTACCAGTTGTTTGGCAGGGACTGAGCGAGAAAAGTCACTTGTCATCAGGGGCAAAAGGGCATTTCACAAATGACGAATGACAAGTGACCAAATCCCGAGTTTCAGTTGTCTGTACGAATCTGTACCTGCATTGCACTCAACATCCTCGTCAGCGCCTGTTCTTTGCGATTGATCAACAAGACGTTGTCCAGCACAATCGCACGCGGTTCGTTGCTGGGATGCAGCACCAGGCGACCGGATCCGAGCAGGATGTATTCGAACACATCGTTGATTTCCTTTTCGATCCGCAAGTTCGGGGCGGGAAACCGCTGCAAGTCGCTCCACATGCCGTGATGATGCAACAATTCGTTCGGACGGGCTTCCCAGTAATCGAACTGCAAATTGATGAAGACGGTCAGGTAAATTCCCGCCATGATCAGACTAAACAGATTATAAAACGTGGAGTTCGCGGTGGGACGAACTTGCTTGATCCAGTCACCCACAATGCCAAACCATTGCGGCTGATACTTCAGAAACAGGATTATGCCCAGCACCGCCGCAGCGATGAAGAAGACTAATGTCAGCGATGTCGTACGTGGAAAGTCAAAACTGAAAACAATCAGATTCACTGTCAAAACAGCCAGGAAGATTCCAGTCAAAGCCACCTCCCAATGTCCAGGAGGGTCACCGGGTTTGCTATCGCCACCCAGCATCAGAATGATTCCCGCAAGCAAGCTGACGAGCAACGTGGGATACAGGAAGATGATTTTGGGATGGGACACCAGGAAGATTCTCTCGGGAACTTCGCTTTTGTGGTGTGCCGGGGTGACAACTGCCCCTGCTGCGGGCGGCGTAGTACTCATGAGGGTTCTTTCTCTCGCGTTATGTGAGTTTTTTACTGTTCGCGGCCACGAATGAGCCTTTTTTCAATACTTATTCCCGCGAACAAACGTCTCATTCTTAACCGTGCGTGGTATAGACAGGCCGAGGTGGTTCAATTCCCTGGAATTGACAATTTCCGGACGAGGTTGACCATCGATCACGCACACTTATTCGATGCAATCTGCGGATTATTGATCTGAGATTTCGATTCATTCCGCTTTGGACAGAAACGAATTCGAGCTTCGAACAGATCACTTGATCGTTACGATTTTCCGTTTGCGGCCGAAGTTTACCACGGATGTGCGTGTTAACCAACGCAACCGACCGAAAACCGGGGCGCGGAAGCTACGATTTACCCAACTCAATCGCACGTTGAGTCGCCGCAACCACGGCGTTCATCAGACTGGCTCGCAAACCGCCCTGCTCCAAGGCGTGCAAGCCGGCAATGGTCGTTCCCCCAGGACTGGTGACAGCGTCTTTCAGTTGGCCGGGGTGCTCGCCTGTCTCCAGGACCATCTTGGCCGCTCCAAACAGCGTTTGGGCCGCCAGACGTGTGGCGACATCGCGTGGCAGGCCGACTCGAACTCCCCCATCGCTGAGTGCTTCGATGATCTGATAAACAAATGCCGGACCGCTTCCCGAAAGACCGGTGACGGCATTCAAGAGATGTTCAGGAACCTTCATCGCCAGACCGACGGCGGAAAGCAGCCATTCCACGGTATGGTCATCCTCGGCTGTCGCGGCCGTCCCCAATGCATATCCGGATGCCGATGCGTTGACGAGACAGGGAGTGTTCGGCATGACGCGGACGACGCGACGGTTGCCGCCCAAATCGCTTTCGATCGTCGTCAGCGTGATGCCGGCCGCGATGGAAACAACCAGGTGCCGAGGTTCCAGCAGATGCTTCAATTCTGCGAGCACCGCCGCCATATTCTGTGGTTTCACGGCCAGAAACACGATGTCCGACTTCGCCACGACCTCCGCATTGCCGGACGCCGCCGAAGCCTTTGTTTCGGCCGCAAAATGCTCACGAGCGGCTGGAACGACATCACTCGCCGAAACATCCGCCACCGAACAGCAGCCTGCGCTGATGAATCCTTTTGCCAAAGCGGTCGCCATTTTCCCAGCGCCAATGAATCCAATTCGTCCGGCATGCATGCTGCGGTCCTTTAGAAGTTGTTGATACCGCGCCCGGTTAAGAATGAGACGTTTGATCGCGGGGATCAACATTGAAAACACTCATTCGTGGCTGCGAACAGTATAATTGGTGAATTGCTGGGGTTTGCTGATCGATTCCGTAATCACAATCGTCAGGCAGAGCGGCAACTCGCTGCAGACAAAGGATACCGAGTTCCTCCGGAAATGGAATTCGCGGACGCTGCAGTTTCAGATCCGCAGCGACACCGTGCAGGTTTGGACCGATTGCTCAAGGGCGTGGTGGCAGACTACGCCGTTAACCCTTCTCGTAGCCGGATTCGTGAGAATTCGGGCGAGGACGGACTTCACCAAAGTCTCACGGGTTCGGTGACCTGGAAATATCCTGGCGAAAATCTGATTCACGGAGTAGAGTGGCACCCGAATCGGTCCAATCTTGTCCGTATCACCTGCAATCAGGTGCGTGAACAAACATTAGTCGGCAAGTAAGGAACACATCGAAGCGAGAAGCCATGAGCCAGGAAAAACAATTCGTGGCACCCGAGAACACGGCAGTTCGAGTGGCCTTGTGGCGGGCTCTTCATTTGGAAGTGGACCCACCGCCGCATGTACTCAAGGACGACGTCGGTCTCAAACTCGTGAATCCGGAAGATGGGTGGCAGAATCGTCCGGACATGAGCCCGTTCACGCGGCCTTTCCGGGCCTCGATTCTGGCTCGTGCGCGTTTCATTGAAGATCTCGTTATCGAACAGGCAGCTCATGGAGTCGGCCAGTATGTGATTCTCGGCGCGGGACTGGATACGTTTGCTCAGCGGCGACCGGACATTGCCCGGCACCTGGTTATTTTCGAGGTTGACCAGCCAGGCCCTCAAGCCTGGAAGCGACAGCGCCTGATCGAACTCGGCTTCGGCGTCCCACCAGGGCTGCGGCTCGTTCCAGTCGACTTCGAAGCCGGCGACGCCTGGATGACGCGGCTGACGGATGCTGGATTTGATTCCGGCCAACCATCGGTCGTGGCTTCCACGGGCGTCAGCATGTACCTGACCAGGGAAGCCATCATGGCTACGCTACGCCAGATCGCAGCGCTCGCCCCAGGTTCCACCCTCGCCATGTCGTTCCTGTTACCCATCGAACTGACAGACCCTGAGGTACGTCCGGGATTGGAACGAGCAGTCGAGGGGGCCCGAGCGAGCGGCACGCCATTCATCAGCTTCTTTACGCCGGCCGAGATGCTCGCACTGACTCACGAAGCCGGCTTTCGAAATGCTCAGCACATCTCGGCAGCCGTTCTTGCCCAACGCTACTTCGCGGACCGGACAGACGGCCTGCGCCCGCCGAACAATTCCGAGGAATTTTTGCTAGCAACAACTTAGGGACCGGCATATTAACAAGTGACGTAGGATGGACGTCCTCGTCCGTCGAGCGCCTTGGTGTTGATCCAGTGATCCTTGACGGTTACGCCGGAATTCCGCTGGTCGTACTGGATGGCTCACAATTTACGGTCCCGACATTTGTCGTGAAGGCCGGGTTGGAGATTGACACTAGCGACAGCAGGATCAACTCGCTGGCAATTCAGAACTTCTACGACTGCATTCTGATCGGTGGGGAAGGGAGTTCGGGAGTCTCGGGAAACCATATCGAATACTGCTACCTCGGACTGAATCCCGATGGGACGGCGACAGTCAGATTCGACAATGCTGCCGGCGTCTGGATTGACCATGGTGCGACGAATAATGTCATTGGGGGAACTTCCGGGCAAGGAAATGTGATCTCGGGCAACACCGACGGAATCGTGTTGCAGGGAGCGGGCACCTCGGGAAACATCATCGCGGGAAATGCCACGGGAAATGCCATTGGAACGACAGCGAGCAGGACGGCCGGTCTTGGTAATGACGCGGCGGGGAACCCCCAAAAACTACCCGTTCGGTTGCCACTCTATGCCGTTAAACGTAGATGCGGCGTCTCGCCACTTGGATTGATGAGAAATGAGACATTTTTCGACGAACACCGCGATACGTGGCGGGGTTCTACTTTACAGTTGAGCGCCGACATGATTCCGCCCTTTGCAACGGTCCCCCGACAAGCGGTGGCTGAGGGCGAAGTGCATCAGCTGGCACTCGACATAGCGAACCCAAGTGTTCCTGCGAAATTCGCACGGCGGAACATCGTGAGACTTCCTACACGCGGCGTCAACCGCCAAAACTCCCACTTTGTCCAACCGACCGTGAGCGGCATGACGATCGTCGCCGGATTTTCAGAAGAAATCGACTTGAAAGCCAGTGGAGAGCGCCATTCCACTCAACGCTGGCCGAATCCCTTAATACCGCCAGGGCATTAAAATGTGGAGCACGGCCGCGATCTGCCTTTTGATGGCATCTACTTCAGTCGCAAATGACATTAATGCGCCCCTACTCGCGGCGCGGAATGCAGCGATGGAACGATCCGTAACGCGATTCGAGATCGCCGGAGAAAGAAGAGTCGGAACGTTTCCGCTTCAGCTTTCCGGAGACGAAAATACAACAATGAACTGGTCAATCCTGTCTTCAGTCCCACCGGAATTCGGTTCTGCCCATCCATTCATCAGCGAACGCGACTTCACAACAGGGACTCTCTATTACTGTTCCGACGCGAACAGCGATACCTGGCAAGAGTATCACGCCAGTCAGGGCAAATGCGTTTTGTTCCACCACAACCTCAACCCAGGGTTTCCCACTGTGATGTTGAAGGAAGGACTGTTCGACCAATGTCGCGATGACGCGTCCCCGGCCAGATGGGATCTGCGTTGGTTGAAGCCGATCAATGGAGCGTCGATTTCAGAGGCCCTCCTGCAAACTCAGGATGAGGCAACAACAGTCTTGTGGCCAGGCGAAGAACGTTTTCGCGTGAACAGTGTGAAGGGTGTTGCCGGGAAGCGAATCGTTGACGTGTCGCTTGTTTACCTACACACGTGGCATAAGACTCTGAACAGGCATGAGAAGGTGTCCGTCGAAGGATATCGTTTACTGCTGGCGGAGGCACATGAGTTCATGCCAATCGTACTCTGCCACACTAGCCCTATATTCACTGACAAGAAGCGTGGCAAAATCATAGATGGCCTCGTGACAACGGTATTAACTTATGAAGACTTTCGAAATGTCGATGGAATACCGGTTCCCCACGTCTTGAATGCCTATTCAACGCCATTTCGCGGTACTGTAACGACGGTGAGGACCGAATTGTTGAACTTGAAATTGAACAAACTCGCGAAAGTGCGGGACCAATTTGAGATCCCGGTTGGAGCGTGGGTCGTTGATACAATTCAAGGTAAGTCGTATCGTCAAGGCAAACAGGAATGAGAGACCGTTAAGACTGCCGACCGTGCTTTGAAGCAACACGTGAAATCTCGTCGCGGAGCGACGCTTGAAGGTAGCCGTGGGTTAAAACCCACGGTAATCGATTCGGCTCCGCCCATCTCGTCGCGGAGCGACGATTGAACCCGAGGAACATGCGATGAAACATTGAACTGGAATGCCATTACCAGATCTCAACATTCAATCGTCGCTCCGCGACGAAATTCCCCTGCGATTTCCCAGCCGTGGGTTAAAACCCACGGCTACCATCAAGTGTCGCTCCGAGGGTGTGAGATTTTGACGTAGGACAGGTTTTCAACCTGTCAGTGCTCCGGAGACGGACAGGTTGAAAACCTGTCCTACCGATTTATTCACACGCTCTCCGCGACAAAATGCGATGGCTTGGATCTGGAACTCATTCCCAACGTCGTGTATTTCGGTTGAAGCTGGTGTGCTGTGCTACTGCGTTGCCCCGGCGTGCTGGGATACTCGGCGGTCAAACACTACCTTTGGACCCCGTCCATTTCAGAAAAATCTTCGATTGGTTCTTGTTGAGATCGCAGTTCGGAACGACTTCCATTCAGGGGAATGTTGCGGCTTCAACTCGTACTCGTGTTTGCTGGCGACACTGCTTCCAACATGTTGGGGATCAAAACCGTGCCACGCCGCCGCCGTTCTTAACCTCGCCTGGCTCTCAGGCGATCGGCCTGTGGCACGCCGTGCATCTTCCATCCACATCAGGCACGACACTTGCTTCGCAATAGGGACAGATCTCTGCGATGGGGACGAACTGTATCGCAGGTTCCGTTGCGAGTTCTACTGGCGGATCGTCGATCAAGATCACTTCGTCGGGTGAATTCTTCAACACGAACATGAGTTCTAGCGGAGCTGCATAAAAACACACTCCGGCAAAGATCGCGGCGACGTTCGTCTTGATCAGAAATGTCGGCTGCCCCAGCGCGAAACGTATCGGCAAATGGACGATTTGTAGTGTCAGATAAACCGCTGACAATGCAATAGTCACGAAAAACAGGGTCCGCTTCGTTCCTCGCGTAGCGTACCCGACAAAGCGAATCCACTGGTAATACAAAATCAAAATCAAAGTCGCCGGCGCGGCAAACAGCAGCCCGCCTACCGTGCAAGTGCTGAACATGGCGAGATACGTCGGAAAGACTGTCATTTTCAGACGATCTCGTTTGAGGCTCGCGGCAGGCAGTAGCAACAGGAGTGCGCTGACCACAGCTTGTAAGAACGTGCCAAGTAAATTCATAACCTACCTCAGGACGGATTGACCATATGACGTCTCCAGTAATCCCGTAGTCTATCCCAGGACGATCGATTGTTCTTCAGTGAAAGTTGGTTAACGGGACCGAGCGTGTGACGGACAGGAATGTCCGTCCTACTGTACCGAGATCTTGTATGAAAATCTGTGTTTCATCTGTGGCTAAAATTTCTTCGGCTGAGATTGCACAACGGTATACGGCGTCGAGTTGCCACCCTGCCCCGGAAGGAAAACGTCGACAAGTGATCGGCGTTCCTCACTTTTGCTTCGCCTGTTCAGCTCTCATTTTCTTACACGCCAGTAAACACGACACCAGAAATTCCGCGTCTTTGACTTCGAGCTTTCCGCCCTTCGTTTTTCGCGACAAAATCATCGGATACATCGCCAGATAACTTCCGTCTGACGTGTACTCATCGGACATCACCAGAATATCCTCAAAACCATCCGCATCGAAATCGGCTGCCGCCAAACATTGGAAATTGATCGAATAGGTCGACTTGCGGTCGGGATCTTTGTTGTCCAGTTCGATGCGTGTGGGATTGACGTAAAACAGGAGTTGGTTCTTGACTTGCCGATTGCCCCGCAGGCATCAGAAGCAGTCCGAAGATCGCGAGATTGGCGGTGCTCCGGCGATTGAGATGAATTCGTTGCATGTCGACGGCACTCCGTTGGCCTGCGTTTGGAAAATCCTGTTGCGAAAGCTTACTGCTGCAGGTTTCCCGATTCAACAACCGTTCCAAAACATTCAGCAACAAGTCAATTGACATCTCACGGAAGTTGAACACAAAACAGCCGCGGGGAGTCCAACATCGAGCGATTCATCGATGTCTTAGACCTTAGAGCTTGGTTTTTGGGTGATTGCTCGTGATAATCTGCCCTCAAAGTCCAGTGCTGTTTTTTCTCCCCCGACAAATTCAAAATCCTGAGAATTCCTAAGATGCCGTTCATCGACATAAAGCAATTTCAACCGATTGAAGCCGTGCCCGGGTGTCGGATGCGGACCCCATACGGGGAGCACTTGATGCTGTCCTACCTCGAGATGGATGAGGGGGCTGTCGTTCCGTTGCACTCGCACCCGCACGAGCAAGGGGGCATGCTGCTGAAGGGACGTCTGGAGTTGACCATCGGCGACGAAACGCGAGTTTGTGAAGCAGGAGCCATGTTCCTGATTCCACCGAACACCCCTCACAAGGCGGTCGCCGTCGGAGGTCCCGCCGTGGTTCTGGACGTGTTCAGCCCGGTCCGGGAGGACTATGCTAAACTGTTCAACAAGTACATCCCCGTCGCCGGGAATTCGAGCGATTGATAGCGCGCTCAGCTGGCACTATACGGAAAATTGTGCGAGTAAAACGGATTCCCTGAGACGCAGAGTCCTGGCAAAATGACTTCATGAATCAGACATCCGCTGTCCTTGATGACCTTTTCGATTCCGTCAGCCGTTGCCTGACGCCGGAGGTGGCTGGACGTATTGTGAACTTGCGAGCATCGCCGCAGGTTCAACAGAAGCTGGATGAACTCGCCGAAAAATCGACAGAGGGAACTCTGTCGGATTCCGAGCGTTCGGAATACGAAACGTATGTTCGGGCGATCAATTTCATCGGAATATTGCAGGCGAAGGCCCGCTCGGTAATTACCGCTTCCGCTTCGAGCTAATTGTATGGCGATAGATGCTGTTCTACGCCGACTCGTTCGCCATCGCGCCGGAAACCGATGTGAATATTGCGGATGCCATCAGGACGAATTACCACTCGTCACGTTCCACATCAACTAGAGTCTTCATTCACTCACTGTCACTTTTGAATCGGACGAAATGTCGATCCTGGGCTTGATTTCATATTGAAGCCAGAAGATGGCCAGTGCAACCAGCAAGACCAGCACGGCAACACTTGCTCGAATGACCACACGTTTGCCGGGCACGCCCGATCGAGCGGCATTGACCGCGGCCTGATCGGTTCTGGCGTCCGCACCTTTTGCTGCACTTCGAACACTCGCGGGTGGCTTGAGACCCGGGATCGAGGTCACCTTACCGTGAAGCCGCAACTCGTCCTGACATTTTGCAAACAGTTCCGCCAGTTCCCTGGCCGATTGAAAACGCTCGCCCGGATTCTTGGCCAGCAGCTTTGAAATGATGGCAACCAGCCAATCGGGAGTTTCAGTAATAAGCTCTTGAATTGGCCGAGGGGTGTCCTCGGTCACGCGCTTCAACACCGCGAGCGTCGTCGCGGCCCGAAATGGCGGCCTGCCGGTCACGATCTGATACAAGACACTCCCGAAACTGAACAAGTCCGACCTCTGATCGAGAGAACTCCCAGCTGCCTGTTCCGGGGACATGTACATCGGTGTGCCGGTAATGATCCCGCTTTGAGTCAACGTGGCATCATCGGCGGCGCGAGCCAGGCCAAAGTCGGTGAGCTTCGCCTTCGGCTGAACGCCGTCTTCCATCAGAATGTTGGCCGGTTTGATATCGCGATGGATCAAACCTTGCGAATGCGCGGCTGCAAGTCCTTCTGCAATCTGCTGCCCGAGTTTCAAAGCCATTGCCAGTTCCAACGGTCCAGTGGCATCGAGCAGTTGTTGCAACGTCTGGCCCGGAATGTATTCCATGACGAGATACGGTAACGGCTTTTCCTCGACGGCATAAATCGCCACCACGTGTTCATGGCGAATTGCGGCAGCCGACCGGGCTTCACGCAGAAATCGCTTGCGGGCTGGCGACGTCAGTGCGAGTTCGGTCGACATGATTTTAATGGCGACCATTCGATGCAGCTTCTCATCGAACCCCTTCAGTACCGTGCCAAACGCGCCCTTTCCAAGCAATTCCAGAATCTCATAGTGAGCGAGCTGACCAAGAGAGCCGGGCCTCGTTGATGGGGACAGGAAACTCAACACCGAAGCGGCGTTCTCCTGCCCATCGTCCAAGTCGTTTGAACATGACATGTCCGGCGACAGGCGTAGCGCCGGATCAATCGGTGCCGATGAAGCAGGATCCGCGGAAGTAAACATAACAGGGGCAGCATCAGTTCCTGGAACCAGTGGCGTCTGCAGAAAATTCGAGGCGGCCTCGTGTGACGCAAACAGCGCCTCGACCGATTCCCGCATAGGGGCATTGCCCTGGCAGGCGGTCTCCAGAAATTCGCGGCGGGCAGCAGGGTCTGTGATATTCAATGCGGCCAGAAAGATTTCGCGTTCGTTCACCGGATTTGCTCCCCGCTCAAGTGTGTCATTTCGTACTGAAACCGGTTCAGACATATTTTCGATAGTCGATTACTGCAGGTCCCAGATGCCGGACGGGACTTCGGCGAAGCCGACCGCGACGGACCGACGTCTGAACACTGGCAAACTTCATCGCGGTCCAATTCAGTGCGAAATCGAGATCACGATCACGCCAGAAATTTCGAGATTTATTCGTCGGAATCTTGGGAACCCAGCATTTCACGGTGCAGCCAGGCCCGGGAATAGGCCCACAAACGGTCTGCGGTGCGGGGTGAAATGCCCAGGATTTCAGCGGCTTCCGGAATCGTAAGCCCAACGAAGTAGCGGAGTTGGATCAACCTCACCGAGACGGGGTCGGTCACTGCGAGTTTGGTCAGGGCGGCATCGAGATCAACCAGGTCTTCCTGGACTTCCTGCGCCTCAATCGAAACTTCCTCGAACGCAGTCCGCTGAAGCCCGGCCCCGTGTTTGAGTTGCCGCCGACGACGTGCATTCTCTACGAGAATTCGCCGCATCGCTTCCGCCGCGGCCCCGAAGAAATGACCTCGGCTATGCCAATGTTGGGCCTGTTTGACATTGACGAGACGCAAAAAGGCTTCGTGCACCAGGGCAGTGGCTTGCAGCGTCTGGCCCGGTTTCTCAACAGCGAGCCGAGCTGCTGCCAACTGTCGCAATTCGTCGTAAACTAATTGCAACAATTGCCCCGCCGAGGACGGCTCCCCTGATTCGATTTGCGACAAAATCTGAGTGACATCAGACATGCGACACAAGAATTCTCATGAATGTTAAAAGCTGAGACCACTCACGATGATACTGCAACTTGTACTGATTTCCCATTCTGACACGGCGCGGCAGCACTGACGGATTGGTGCGTCAAGCACTGAGAGGAATTAGCGGAAGACGGATCTGGTGCCACTGTTTTAAGTCGGTACTCGGCGGTCAAACAGTGCAATTGACGACGCTACAGTAGCTGACACTGCGTAACGCCTGAGTATCCCGGTGCACCGCGATGAAGCAGTGCCACTTGAATTAC
>JAQGHT010000667.1 GCA_028291565.1 Planctomycetaceae bacterium
GTCATTACCCGCTTGATTCTCGGGGGCGCGCAAGAGAATACGTTACTGACGGTCGAGGACCAGCACCACGACTGGCATGACCCCGTGACTTTGATCACGGGACCAGGGTTGGGCCCCGAAGGCAGTCTGGTTCAACGAGCGGAACAAGGTGGTCTCGATTTGCGAGTCATTCCTGAATTCCGCCGCGAAATCCATCCGTTGCGTGACTGGCGCAGCTATCGCACATTGATTGGTCTGTTGCGAGAAATCCAACCCGATATCGTTCATACACACAGTTCGAAGGCGGGAATTCTCGGCCGTGCTGCAGCGTTCAAACTCGGCATTCCGTGCGTGCACACCATCCATGGCCCATCCTTTTATGCCGGGCAATCCGCCGTAACGTATCGATTGTATCGCTGGCTCGAGACTTGGGCGGCTCGACGTTGTGACCGATTGATCAGTGTCTGTGACGCGATGACAGATCAGTATGTCGCGGCTGGGGTTGCTCCTCAAGCAAAATTCGTCACGGTTTACAGCGGAATGGAAGTGGATCGGTTCTTAGATCCACCTCGAAGCCGTGAAGCAGTTCGCCAGGAATTGGGTTTCGATCCGGAAGACATTGTCGTGGGCAAAGTGGCCCGTCTATTTCATCTGAAGGGGCATGACGATGTCATTTCCGCCGCGGAACAGGTCATTCGAGCCAATCCGCGTGTCCGGTTCCTGTTTGTTGGCGACGGTTTGTTGCGAACCAAGCTTGAGTTACGGATCACTGAACTGGGATTGCGCAAGAATTTCGTCTTCACGGGGCTGGTCCCACCCGAACAGGTTCCTGAATTGATTCACGCGATGGACATCGTCGTGCATACGAGTTTGCGGGAAGGTCTGGCTCGGGTGCTGCCCCAGGCCTTAATTGCCGGCAAGCCAGTTATCAGCTACGACGTGGACGGCGCTCGAGAAGTCGTCCTTCCCAATCGAACGGGGTTCTTATTGGCACCGCGGGACATTGCCGGCCTGATCGACGCGATTCGAAAATTGGCTGCCGATCCCGAAATGCGAGCGGAATTCGGCCAAACGGGGCGTGAATTGTGCGTCGATCGCTTTCGCCATCAGAATATGACCCGGCAACTTCGAGAGATTTACGAAAGTGTCATTGCCAGCCGGAAACGAGCAGCCAACGCGACAAGCCCAAAGGTAACACCGTGAGCGATTTCCGTAGCCAATCTCGTGAGAGATTGGGGCGGTTCACTCCGTGACTGGTCCGATGCCCAAGGTTTGGCAACCTTGGCTACGTGGAAATCAGAGTCCGGCCTAATCACGGTTTCTGCGATTTGGCAGAGGCTCGGGATCGGAATAAGCATCGACCAAGGCTGTCGAAATCGTGGTCACCAATTCCTGGCGAGTCACCGGTTTCTTGAGTACCGTGTAAGCGGCCACCAATCGAGCAGCCCGGCGGAGTTCGTCGGTTGCGTCAGACGTGATTAAGATGCACGGGACTTTCGCGTGGAATCGTTTCACGATTCGCACGGTTTCCAGACCCGTCAGCACATGCATATGCATGTCGATGAGAATGATGTCCACGGGACGCTGTTGGACTATCTCAATCGCCTCTTCCCCGGATTGAGCCTCCACCGTACGCAGAAATGGCTCTAGAACCAGGCGCAACGTCTCCCGAAAATCAGGATCGTCGTCCGCGATCAACGCGGAGTATGGTTTGCTACGCGCCACCATGCCAACCTCGCGTGTGTCTGCCCCAACAAGAATGTCACTCGCGATACAGTCGGCAAGGCATCCATCTTGGAGTGTTATGAGGACTCGGGCAGTTTCATGCCGTCCGAGAAGTCCGCAGCCTGACTCTCTGAGCCCATTTTTTCGAAGCACACCTAACTCGGAAAGTCAGGCTGCGACGAAAAGCGAGTATTCAGATAGCCTTTAAGTTGACCTCATCGTCCCCATCCGCATGTCCTCTTTATCAAGAATAGAGCGTTTCTATAGCATACCACAAATCTCTGCAAGGTGTTACCTGCAAATGGACAGAGGAATGTCAATCTTGCGGAAAAACTGCTTGAGATGCGGATTAAGGACAACTCGAAGTATTTTGTGATTCAGCGGCTCATCCCACAGAGCGATGACGGAGACTCCGAATCAAACTTACTCCGTCGTCGTCACTGCCCCCAGGGCGGGCGGCTCATCGGGAAGAATATGCCCCATTTTATCACGTTTTGTCGCCATATAGCGTTCCCGATGTTTTTCGTGCGGCGCGATGATCGGAATTTGCTCCACGACTTCCAATTCGACCCCCGCATAGACCGAGGCTTTGGTTTTCTTGGGATTATTCGTCAACAACCGAACCTTCGTCAGCCCCAGATCCTTCAGGATTTGCAGGCCGACCATGTAGTCTCGCTGGTCGGCTTTGAAACCCAGTTTGTGATTCGCCTCCACCGTATCGTAACCTTGATCCTGCAAGTTGTAGGCTTTGAGTTTCGCCACAAGGCCAATTCCACGGCCTTCTTGTGGCAAATAGACCAGCGCTCCAACTTGCTCCTTGCCAATCATTTCCAGGGCCAGATTGAGTTGATCGCCGCAATCACAGCGCAGCGACGCGATGACATCACCGGTGAAACACGATGAATGCATCCGAACCAGAGGCGCCGGTACGGAATTCAAATCTCCAAACACAATCGCCAGGGGGACCTGGTCTTCGTGCTCCACACGATAGGCAATCAGCGTCGCGTCGCCATGTTTGGTTGGCATTCGCGTTTCGACTTCCCGAGTCACCAATCGTTCGCGCAGTCGGCGGTGCTTGATGATCTCGTCTATCGAAATGATCGGAATCTTGAACTCCGCCGCGAGTTCCTGCAATTCTGTATGCGTCGCCATGCCATGACCTGTCGGGCTGAGAATCTCAATCAGACAGCCAACGGGCTGCATTCCTGACATCTTCAACAGGTCAACCGCAGCCTCGGTGTGCCCAGCCCGACGCAGGACTCCTGCGTCTTTCGCAATCAGCGTGTTGACGTGACCAGGGCGGACGAAATCCTCGGGACGACTGCGCGGATCCGACAATGACAGAATTGTGTTGGCGCGATTCTCTGTACTGACCCCTGTCCCGCTGTCGCGGTGATCGACGAGCATCAAAAACGGTGTCCCATGAGGCGACGTGTTTCGTTCAACGAGAGGCGCCAGTTGCAGCTGTTCCGCCCGTTCGCGACTCATGGGGACACACAACGTGCCCATTCCGCGTCGCAACATGATTCCGACGATTTCAGGAGTGATCTTTTCTGCTGCACAAACGAAGTCACCTTCGTTTTCGCGGTCCTGGTCGTCGACTACGATGATCAGGCGCCCCTCGCGAAGTGCGATCAATGCTTCATCGATCGCATGGTACGAAATTGATGGCAGTTCAGAATGAGATGCAGGGCTGTCGGAATAAGGCATTGTTCTAGATTCAATAGAGGACGTCGGATACCGCGCGGTCATCTGTCAGTAACATGTGGGGCTGGCAAAACCAGACAGCGTATTGTAGACCTTAACTTGAAAAGGTACACTCCGTGTCGCATCAGGTCTACACGGTTGGTCGCCGGAAATGCAATCATACCAGTCAATTGCCATTTGCTGTCGCCGCGACTTTGAGCATCAAGTTTTGACCCGTTACGGCACATCACAACGGAGGCAATTTGCGAATACCGCACGCATTCCGAGGTCGAACCGGGCCAGATAACAGTACGATGACACCCATGATCGACGTGGTGTTTTTGCTGCTGATTTTCTTTATCTGCGCGTCAGCGCGTCAACTGCGAGAAGCCCTGTTACCAGCCACTTTACCCGCAGGAGCTCTCGAAACGGCACAAGCCACGACGATTCCGGTCCAGGTCGACGAGGCCTACATCAAGCTCAAACAGACGGCTGCCGAGAAAACGGTCGCGGAAATCAATGGGACGGAATACGCGTCCCTGGATCTGCTCGAAGGACAGGTCCGAGCCCTCGCGGACATTGATTCAGAGGTACCAGTTATCCTGGATGTGGCAGGTGCGGTTCCTTTTGGCGAAGTGATTCGAGTTTACGATTTGTGCCAGCGAGTCAAATTCAAAACGATCAAATTCGCAATTGATCTGAAGCAACCCGTCGTACCCGCCAAGAAGTGACATCTGACTGTGACCGGTTGTGTGGTACGACATTCTGTGTCATGAATTCGCTGTGGTCCGTTTACCAGGAAAGTCCGTTGTGTCGCAGCCGTCCCTTGCCAATTCTCAACGGATTCGAACCCGAATCCTGATTGTGATTACGGTGGTTTCCAGCATTTGTCTGATCGGACTGATCGTCTGGCGGCGAATACCGCGGCGGCGAGCGGAGACCCCCATTTATCAAACGGGACCGGTCGTGAATTCGGTTGCGTTCAGTTCAGATCGAGAATCCAAATATCTCGCGGCGGCACTTTCGGATGGACGAGTTCTGTTGTGGGAGACCGCGACAAAACACGAACTGCCGGTGAAACTCCCCAGCCGGCTGGCAATGCATGACCTGGCTTGGAACCCCGATGGGACGTTGCTGACGGGTGGCTTCGAACAGCATGTCCTGTCCTGGAATGTGAAAGCCGCACAGTCCAAAAAGTTGCCAATTTTCCCCGCGCAGGTTGTCTCAATCGCCTGCCGGCCCGGACGTGGCGAACTGGTGATCAGCTTGTCCAATGGGCAATTGTATTTCGTCGACTCGCGTTCGAACGAACAGATCTTGCTCACAACAGGTCATACGGGAGTCGTGAAAGTCGTGCGATTCTCTCCGAAAGGGACAGCGTTTGTCACGGGTGGTGTCGACGGCCAAATAGTGTGGCATGACTGGAAGACTCGGCAGGTGTCTCGTACCGTCGCGGCCCATCAGCACGAAGTCAGCAGCCTGGCCTTCTCGGCGGACGGGTTGAAACTCGTTTCGGGCAGTTGGGACCAGACCGCCAAGACGTGGGATGAGCACTCCGAGAAGCCCCAAATCACATTGAAACATCCCGGTGAAGTGGCTCAGGTCGGTTGGATGGAAATCGACATTGTCACGACCTGCTGGGACGAAGAGCTGCGCATCTGGAATTCGGAAAGTGGAACCGAGATTTTTGGGACGCCCTGGAATCACGGTTCGCTGGCGTTCGCGGTGCAGCCGGGAAAACGCGAAGCAGTCGGCATTTCCGCAGATGGAACCTGGCACTTCGCAAAGCCCTGATCGACGTAGCATAAGCCGCTGGCTTGTGCGGCAAAACTCAGCGAAAGAGCACCGATTAGGCCTGCCACTTCTCACGAATTCAGAAGGCTCATAAGTCCCATTGGTCCCATAAGTCCCATTCCTGCCATCGAAATTCAACGGCGAGTCGATCCGTTGCCGCACAAGCCAGCGGCTTATGCTACGTGCCAACTGACGTGGACACGCTCGCCGATTCCGACTTGCAGAATCTGGCTTGCTGAACCGCCGTTACGGGCAATTTCCAGGCGACCGCCGCTGCTCAGTAACACCAGCACTGCACCGTGCGGTTGCTGGGCGTAAAACTGATTCAAGCCCTGCAATCGCCGCCCCGCGATTTGCGTTACTAACTCAGTGCTATCAGACGGCAAGTCGCTCTGTGTGATGTTCGAAATCAGGTTCCCAAACCGATCAATCGCGATGATCTGACCCACGATCTCGTGTTCGAAACGTGTGATCTTCGGCGCTTGCAATTCGACCAAAGAAGAATCCACTGGTGGTCCGAAATGGCTCAGATCTTCACCCAAACTCCAATATGCAGCCACCGGCGAGAAAATATCGCGGCCGTGAAACGTCGGGGAAACTGGTTGTCGATGAAATTGTGAGGCGACCAATTCATGAACTCGACGGACGGGATAGCGTCGTGCCACCAGGCTCAGCAACCCATTGTCGGGGCCGACGAAACGCTGGCCGCCGAGTTCGACTCCAATCCGTCGCCGGGCGCTCCCCACTCCGGGATCGACCACGACGACATGAATCGTGCCTGGAGGGAACGCATCGAAAGCCTCATCGAAGCAGATCGCTCCATGAAACACATCTTGCGGAGCAATCGCATGGGTGACGTCGACGATCGTCGCATTGGGGTTCAAGCCAAGAATCACCCCCTTCATTTGCGCGACATATGTGTCTTGTACACCAAAGTCAGTCAGAAGAGTGATCAATGACGCTGCAGGCATATTGGGTTCAAATTCAAGCGGTTCTCAATGAAACCCCGCCACCGGGCTTGTCCCGGTGGGTCCACGGCCTTTGCACTACTTTTACTGTTCGCGGCCACGAATGAGTCTTTTTCCAATACTTGTCCCGCGATCAAACGTCTCATTCTTAACCGTGCGCAGTAAAAACCATGTAACACTTTAGCGGAATGGCGTGATTTAATTCCCCTTCGAGCCGGGCACCCGAAGGGTCGCGATGGAATCGGGCTTTTGCACTACGTTTCCCTGAAAGTTTCCAATGGAATAATACAGCGTAGTGCAAAAGCCCGGTAACCACCGAGGTGAACTCGGTGGGGAATGATCAGCCTTTTTGAATCCTTCGCCATTCGGCTAAAGCGATACAAAACCATCAGTTCTTCGTCAGTGTTTCATCCAGATTCAAAACCAGGCTGGCAATTGTTGTCCAGGCGGCGAGATCGATTGGCGGCACGCTTTTCGTCGCCGGAGCATCGCCTACTTTTAATAACTGGTCGGCCGCAAGTGGATTGGTTTGGAATTTTCGCTGCGATTCCGCCAGCAATTCGAGCAACAAAGTTCGTTCTCCGGCAGTCGGCAGTCGTGACAGAGCGAAACGAAACAACGCATTTAATCGCTCTTCAGGCTGGTCGCCGCCTTGTTTGATCACGCGTTCCGCCAGTTTGCGGGCGGCTTCGATGTAGGTCGGATCGTTGAGCAGTACCAGGGCCTGCAACGGAGTATTCGTTCGCGCCCGGCGGATCAAGCAGGTCTCTCGGTCAGGTGCGTCCAGCGAGGTCATTGAGGGTGGCGGGCAGGTCCGTTTCCAGAATGTATACATGCTGCGGCGGTAGAGCCCATTGGCCTTGTCAGGCACGTACTTATAGCGTCGCTCAACCGAGACCTCTTCCCACAAGCCTTCGGGCTGATATGGCTTGACGCTGGGGCCGCCAAGACGGTCCTGCAGTAGCCCGCTGACCGCCAGCGCGTTGTCACGAATCATCTCTGCTGGCATTCGGAAGCGGGCACCGTGGCTCAGCAACCGGTTGTGCGGATCGTGCTCGAGTTGCTGTGGTGTGATGTCTGAAGATTGCCGGTAGGTCGCCGAAAGGACAATCTGCTTCAATAATGCTTTGACGTTCCAGCCTTCGTCAATCAATTCACGAGCCAGGTAGTCTAATAGCTCGGGATGACTAGGCAGGGTACCCTGGGCTCCGAGATCTTCGGCGGTTTCCACCAGCCCGGTTCCAAAAAACATGCCCCACCAGCGATTTACGGCAACACGTGCCGTCAAAGGATGATCGGGTGACGTCAACCATTGAGCCAATCCAAGCCGATTGGCGGGAGCACCAGCCGGTAACTTGCCCAGAAACGAGGGCACGCCTGCCATCACAGTGTCACCTGGTGCATCATATTGACCACGAATCAGCATGCGAGTCGCCCGGACTTGTGGCAGTTCCGCCATGACCATGACCTTGTTCGCGGCCTGCTCCTGTTGACGTTGCTTCTGTGTGGCATCAACCAATTCTGACTTGATCCGACGATAGTCCTGATCGACTGCGTCCAGGTAGTATCGTCGGAGCTGTTCGATTTGTTTGGCCGTCCGGTCTTTGATTGGAGTGGCAAAAACGTCGGCCAAAGTTGCGGTCGCCTGACCGTCTGCAAGCCGTTTGACTTCGTCTGCGGTCAATTCAGCCTGAAAGAATTGCACGTCATCAATGAGACCTGAAAAACCATTGGACGTCGTGCGGCGGCCGATTCGAAAGGGCTGTTCGGTCTTGATCGAGTCGGTCAGTTTGTCATTGGAGATCTCAAGTTCCTGCAAGACTCCGTCAACATAGATTTTCACACCAACGGCTTTGCCTGCTCCGTCCCACGTGACCAGAACGTGATGCCAGGCATTCAATGGCACCGCATTCTTGCCGATCACCTTCAAACCATTGTCCGGCCAGTGACTAACGATATGAACCGCCGGTTTGCCCCCTTCCAGCAACAAGTCATAACCTCGAAAGGCCTGGCCCTCATTCATTTTCGACAGGATGGCAATCGGATTGTTTGTGACCGGGAAAACCCACGCTCCAAACGACACTTTGTCGGTCTTGTCGAACTCACCAACTTGTCCCAGATCCACAAACGTATTGCCGTCGAATTCCAGCGCACCGCCAAGTTTGCCGGGTTTCCACAGTGGCTTTCCCTGGACACTACCCGGGACTGCAGCCGCTTTGGAACCGGTGGCCGTCGCCGAGTGCCGAATGTCGGCTTTGTCTCCGCTGGCTTCGTCCAGCGGTACGGAAAAGACGAGACTCAGAGGTGCGTTCTGCTGCTTTTGCTGGGGCGTCAAGGATTGCTCCCAACGCTCGACCAGCGAATCCACCTGTTTTTCACGTGCCAGCAGTTGTTCATTGAGCATTTTTTGCGACTGCTGCAACCGTGCAATTTCTGTCAGTTGATCCGCTGTCGGTAGTAGCAGGATCGGCTCCGCGGTTCCACCCTGGTTATATCCAACCACCTTGTCCGACACGTTATTGAAAAACGCATAGAACTGATAGAAGTCCCGCTGAGTGATCGGATCATACTTGTGATCGTGGCAGCGGGCACATTGGAAAGACAAGCCCATGAAGACTGTCGCTGTGGTGTGGACTCGGTCTACGACATATTCCACACGATATTCTTCTTCAATGATGCCGCCTTCCGTCGTCAGCACATGGTTTCGATTGAAACCGGTGGCGACGCGCTGCGAGAGTGTCGGATTCGGCAACAGATCGCCAGCGACTTGTTCGACGATGAAACGATCGAATGGCATATTCGACGCGAACGCCTTGATCACCCAGTCTCGCCAGGGCCACATCGTACGTTCTTCGTCGTTGTTGTAGCCGTTGGTGTCGGCATAACGCGCGGCATCCAGCCATTGCAGCGCCATTCGCTCGGCATAACGCGGCGATTCCAGCAATCGGTCCACAACCCGCTCGTAGGCGTCCGGCGCCTGATCGGCGATAAACGTATCCAGTTCGTCAATCGACGGAGAAACTCCGGTCAGATCGAGTGTGACACGGCGGAGCCAGGTCGCTTTGCCGGCTTCAGGATTCGGTTGTCGTTGAAGATCTTCCAGACTCTTCAGCACTAGTCGATCGAGTGCGTTGCGAGGCCAGGATGTCAATTTCACTGCTGGAATCGCAGGTCGCACGGGCGGAATGAAGGCCCAATGTTCTGCGTACCGCGCTCCTTGCGCGATCCAAAGTTTGAGCAACTCGCGCTGTTTGTCATCCAACGGTTTCTTGAATGCCGGAGGAGGCATAACTTCATTTTCGTCGGTGGCGTGAATGCGGGTCAACAGTTCGCTCTTCGAGGCATTGCCAGGATCGACCGCTTGAGCTCCGCTTTCCAGCTTCGCAACCGCCCCGGCGCGATGATCCAGACGCAGTCCAGCCTTGCGGCTGTGTTCGTCAGGTCCGTGGCAGCTCCAGCAATGGTTGGACAGAATGGGCCGGATGTCCCGCGCAAAATCGACCAAATCGGCGGCGAGTGTGACTGCAGGGAACTGCGACAGGCAAACGATCGTGATCAGTCGCGCGAGCAATCGATTCGACTGGCGATTGAAAGAGACGGAGCCGCGAATCAATTCAACAAATGACATCTCGGAGGTACCTGGTGCTCATTGAGTTGCGGGCGAACTTGACAACGTGCAATATTTTAGCAGATTGGTCAGTTTAACAGGAGTTACAGTTCAAAGCAGCCCTCCAGGTCCCTGGAGTGCTGCGGCTTGACGCAGCCCTCCATTGTATGGAATATCGACGTTGAACATTCAAAAACCGATTGACAGCGCGGTCGGCTTTGAACTTCGCGGTCTTGAACTTCGGGAGCCGCCATTTCAGTCAGATGGAGGGCGGTGTCAAGCCACCGCACTCCAGGGTCTTGGAGTGCTGCGGCTTGACACCGCCCTCCGTTGTATTGGAATAGCGATTTTGATCATTCAAAAACCGATCGACAGCACAGTCGAGTTTGAGCATCTCGGATCCCAATTCGAAATCGAAGAAGCGGCGCATATACGTCGCGGATACTTTCGATTTACCAGGGCGCGCAAAAGTCACCGAGCCGTCGGCGGCTCGGTGACTTTTGATTGGCGGCCGTGATCGCGGCGAATCGAATTAGCGGGAGAACTGGATGTTGTGAATCTCGGCCCACGGAATCTCGTGCTCCCGATTCTGGAATAGGACGTAGATGAAGTGTTCATCCGTATCTAACACCTTCACCCGCACGAAGCTTTCGCCCTTGATCGTCAAGATGTCGACAAGCTTCCCGACCAGATGCGGATTCAGCGTCACTGACGAGCGAGCATCGGCCGACGCCGCCGTCAGTTGGCCGTGAATTCCGGCCTCGGTTAGTCCTGGTGTCGCGCACATTGCAACACAGATCAGGATCAGGCTGGACAACTTGGCTCCCCAATTCGTGAGCTGACACATGATTGTATTCCTTTTGAACGCAAGACCGTATTTGCGCAACCACTCCACAACATTGCGAAGTCCAAAGCTGCATGGAACGAGACGCATGATCTCAATCGCGGGATTCAGTTGCCGACCTCGGTGGCAGCAAGTGATTTAAGCGATCGTCGTCGGTCGTGTTTGTCATGTCTCGCCACTGTGGAATTGCTGTTGCCTGATGAAACTGGCCAAAGAATTGTCGATGCTGTTTTATTTTGGCGGAAATCGAGCGATTTCACTTTGGGTGTGCCGGTTTGCGGTGCTGAATCGTGCGATCGTATCCACGAATTCTCGTGTCAGTCGATATCTCGCGGATCGCGGAAAGAATTTTTGAGCTGTTCGACATTTCGAAGTCAATACGCTGTGATTCAGAGAGTATTTCATTGCCATTCGGTGTGTCACACCGGAACTGGAATTTGAAAAGATCACGCACAAGTTACGACCCGATTGTCAGCAAAAAGACACCTTTTCGGCCCCTCGCCTGCGACCAAGCTTACCCAGCGTGTCCACGGCCTGACGCAAATTCCTTGGCAATCCGAATTATTCCGTATTTTGAAACACCTACCGATGCAAACATACTTCAATAATCCAAACAGGATTTTGAAACACAGAGAAACAGAGGGCACAGAGGCTTTCCAGTGAGATTTCTCTGTGCCCTCTGTTTCTCTGTGTTTCAAATCTCAAGTATTGATCGATCAAGTTGTTCGCCAAGATGGCCAAAGTCGAACTGAGAGTGGACGCAAATCACAGGACGACTTCGACAGAACTTTGTATCCAATTGGATACAAAGTTGATTCCTCGCCAATTGGGTACAGATTTGATTTGTTGCCAGGCACTTTTTTTATTCTCCAGTCCTTAGCGACCGATTACAGGCGTGATGCAGTGGCACGTCATTGACAGATCCAACGTTAAACCGCTGTCGGCGCAGATTATTCTGTCGCCAAGGTGACCAAACCTTAAGCGTCGAACCAGAAACGGAGCGAAAAGCCCCAATCTCTGGCGAGATTGGCGACAGAAATCCATGCCGCGATCCCATCGCTGCTTCAGCACAGTCTCGAATTTTCACCATTCTGCACTGTCCTCGCTGCGATTCAGATAGTCTTTCCCACCTCATTTCGGTTAAAATCAACGCGTAGTGATGTGTTGGTCTTACTCCCTTTCGGAGAAAGTCCAGTGCGAGACTGCTGAAAAAACTCCGTTTGATAATTCATCCGCAGCGTCGGAGCGAACAATGACAGAGAGATCTTCGTTTTGCGGTCAAACTCGACGCGAATTCCTATGGGAAACCGGGTTTGGATTTACGGGAACCGCGTTGGCCGGAATGCTGGCGGCCGATGGTTTTTTTCAGCATCCAGCCGTCGCCGCAGAGCTGGCCGCGAAGGGTTCGCCGTTAGCAGTCAAGAAACCGCCGCTGCCGACCAAAGTCAAATCGGTGATCTTTTTGTTCATGTACGGCGGAGTCAGCCAGGTCGACACGTTCGATCCCAAGCCGGAATTGACAAAACGCAACGGCCAGGTCATTCCCAATGTGGATCAGGATCCGCTGTTTAAGGTCCGGAACCCGGGCAAACTGCTGGCGAGCTCTCGCAAATTCACCAACGCCGGGAAATGCGGCCTGCCCGTTTCGGATCTCTACCCTCACCTCGCGGGGCAGATCGACAACCTGTGCGTCGTCCGTTCCATGTTCGCAGACAGCTTCGCGCACGGTGGCGGTCTGCTGCAGATGAACACGGGCTTTTTGCGGCAAGGCTACCCGTGCCTGGGCTCGTGGGCCACCTATGGCCTGGGGTCCGAGAATCAGAATCTGCCCGGTTTCGTCGTGATGCTGGATCCGCGCGGTGGACCAATTGGCGGAGCGCCAAACTGGGGGAATGGCTTCATGCCGGCAACCTACCAGGGAACCCAGTTTCGGTCGAGTGGCAGTCCGATCATTGATCTGCAGCCACCAGCCGGGGCGACCCGCGAAGGGCAGCGCGAACAACTCGATCTACTGGCGGCTTTGAACGGCAAGCATCGGCAAACTCATCCGGGCGAATCAGAATTGCAAGCTCGGATCGAGACTTACGAATTGGCCTTTCGGATGCAGCAGCACGCACCCGACGCCGTCGATCTGGCACAAGAATCGGCCGCAACGCAGCAACTGTACGGTATCGACGATCCGGCCTCGGCCTATTTCGGCAAACAGTGCCTGATGGCTCGTCGGCTGGTCGAACGTGGTGTGCGCTTCATTCAAGTCTATTCAGGCGGCGGCCACAGTGATCAGAACTGGGATGCGCATGGCAACGTGAATTCCAACCACGAACTGCATTGCCGTGAGACTGACAAGCCGATGGCGGGACTGATTCAAGATTTGAAGTCACGCGGATTGCTCGATGAGACTTTGATCGTCTGGACCGGTGAGTTTGGCCGGACGCCAACAGCTCAAAACGGCGTCGGCCGGGACCATAGCCCGCGCGGATTCTCGGCCTGGCTGGCTGGCGGTGGAGTGAAACCGGGGCAAGCCGTCGGAGCCACAGACGACTTCGGTTTCAAAGCCGTCGACAACGTCGTCCACGTGCACGATTTTCACGCCACGATCCTGCATCTCATGGGGCTCGATCATCTGTTGCTGACCTATTTCCACAGCGGCCGCGATATGCGCCTCACCGATGTCAGCGGTCGTGTCGTGAAAGAGATCTTGGCCTGAGAAAAAAACTCATGTTGACCTAACGCCAAAAATCGAGAGAATTCCGTCACTGCTTGACGCTTTCCCGGCTTTTCAGCCAAATCAAATCACACAAAGTTCACTCCCTCCAATCCTGCCAAAACGCCATGGCAGCGCATTGAAAAATCCCCTTACATTCGTTCCGCTCGCCTGAAAAACCTTCCTCAGAGTGGTATCTCATGTCCTTTGAATCGACATTGCAGAACGGCAGTATCCTGCCTGCGCAGGTGCCGGTTCAACTGCGCCGTCTCTTTCCAGACGCCGAATTCCTGGGTAGCGATGACATCCGTGTGCTGGCGGCAACTGCAGACAGCCGCGAATGTCGGCCCGGAACACTCTTCGCGGCGATTGTCGGAGAGAAACAGGATGGCCACGAGTTTGCTGCGGAAGCAGTGGCACGTGGAGCATCGGCGTTGTTGGTCGAACGGCCGCGACACGAACTGGCTCTGCCGCAATGTGTGGTTCCCAACGTCCGTCGCGCTTTCGCGGAACTGTGTACTCGGCTGTGGCAGTCTCCTTCGCTGCGACTGAAGACTATCGGTATCACCGGAACCAACGGCAAGACCACCACCACCTGGCTCGTCCAATCCATTTTGCAAGCTGCGGGCTGCCAGACCGGCGTCTTGGGCACAATTCATTATGACGATGGAATCCGCTCTGAAAAATCCCGGCTGACGACACCCGATTCGGCGAGCTTGTCCGCCTGGCTGGCGCGCATGGTGCACAACGGGACTACGCATGCGGCGATGGAAGTCTCCAGCCATGCGTTGGTGCAGGATCGAATTGACGGCACGCGATTAGACGTTGCGGTCGTGACGAACGTGACGCAGGATCACTTCGACTTTCACCACAACTTCAACTGTTATCGGGAAGCCAAACAACAGATTTTCGGACACCTTAAGCCAGGTGGATTGGCCGTTGTCAACGCCGATGATCCAGGCAGTATGCAATGTCGTCAGGCACTATCGGGGCATAAACAGGTCACGTTCGGTCTGGAACAAACAGCGGATATTTCCGCCCGCATTTTTGATGAATCACTCAGTGGCACTCTATTTGATCTGCGTTTTCCGGGCAGCGAAATCAGTGTCCGGACTCCATTACTGGGACGGCACAACGTCTCGAATTGCCTGGCGGCGGCAGCTGCTGCATGGCATCTCGGTCTTTCCCCAAAACAAATTGGGGCTGGAATCGCGGCTTTGCGAGCCGTGCCGGGCCGCATGGAACCGGTCGAATGGGGTCAGGCTTTTTCGGTGTTCGTCGACTACGCTCATACCGATGACGCACTGCGGCGTTGTGTGCAAGGTCTGAGGTCGCTGACGCCAGGTCGAGTGATCGTGGTTTACGTAG
Organism: Planctomycetaceae bacterium; assembly: GCA_028291565.1. Taxonomy (GTDB): domain Bacteria; phylum Planctomycetota; class Planctomycetia; order Planctomycetales; family Planctomycetaceae; genus JAKFVC01. The sequence continues at coordinate 14,676 of JAQGHT010000667.1, forward strand.
ACGGTGGAGATCGCGATCGAACGAATAGGCCGCTGCTGACTCAAGCCGCTGCTCATGCCTACCTGGCGATCCTGACCTCAGACAATCCACGAACCGAGGATCCCGCGCAAATCATTGCCGATTGTCTGACCGGCTGCGTTCCAGGCAGATCGCGTCCCGAGGTCGTCGTGGACCGTGAAGCGGCAATTCGCAGGGCAATCGATGTGGCTCGACCGGGCGACAGTGTGCTGATTGCCGGCAAGGGCCACGAAACAGAACAAATCATTGGTGTTGAACGCCATCACTTCGATGATCGCGAAGTCGTTCGCGCCGCGTTAACCTCCTTCGTTCCAAGAAATCAATTTCATTCCCGCCAGATGTCCGCCAGTCATTCCTGATCGAACATTCCTAATCAGACATTCCTAATCAGACATTCGATCCTCCCCCGTCATCGCATGAGCCTCTGGCTCGTGCGAAATGGGACTTATGGGACAGATGGGACTTATGTGAGATATAGGTCCCATTAGTCCTATTAGTCCCATAAGTCCCATTCGTTTGCTGTCAGTCATTGTCTGACAATCCTCCAAAGCCTGCCGATTTTCCTGGAACGCGAGACGCGTTCGACGAAGACTTCACAAGTTACAACACAACCCCGTTCGCTGACGCTTCGGCCTGGTATGACTTCACTGATCATTCCGGTTCGATAATTTCAATCAAGTTTGCAATCCACGGCGTACATCAACGAATTTTTGTTCATATAAAATAAGTCCAATCATGGAATCCGTCTCACTGGCGCAACTTTTGGATGCGACACGCGGCCATCCCGTCCGGATGTCTGACAGCGACGTCGTCTTCCGCGAAGTGTCCACGGATTCAAGAACGGTTGAACCGGGAAAGGTGTTCTGGGCTCTCGCGGGTGAAAACCAGGACGGACACCAATTTGTCGCGGATGCTGAAGCGCGCGGTGCGGTCTGTTGCGTTGTCAATCGAGGCCAGCCAATCTCATCCTCGGGAACGCTGATTGAAGTTGACGACACATTGCAGGCTCTGGCGGATTTTGCCGGCTGGTATCGACTGCAACGCGACGCATTAGTGATTGGCGTAACAGGAAGCGTGGGCAAGACGACCACTCGCGAAATGATTTTCGCAGTCCTGGATACGTGTCATGACGGAGTTCGAAGTCAGAAGAATTTTAACAACGAAATTGGTTTGCCGCTCACGCTGCTGCAATTGACCGGTGGCCACGATTTCGCAGTCCTGGAGTTGGGAGCTCGACGGATCGGTGATATCCGGAAATTGGCCGAAATCGCCCAGCCCGAAATCGGCATTATCACGGCGATCACTCCGGTACATCTGGAGACATTTGGCAGTATTGAAGGCGTGTTACAAGGTAAAGGCGAGCTGCTGGAATCGCTGCCAAAGTCAGGTTTTGCGGTCATTCCTGGCGATGATGAATTGACTCGATCGCTGGCCAAACGGGCAGCCTGCCGGGTCGTGATGGTCGGACAAGGTCCCCATAATCAGATCAAAGCCACACAAGTCGAGGTCGGCGTCAACCGTCTGAGATTCAAAGTTGGAAATACGAACTACGAAGTTCCCGTCACGGGACGACACTACCTGACATCAGCTTTGGCCGCGATCGCCGTCGGGCGCGAGATCGGCCTGCAGTCCGAACAGATCGTCCGCGGTCTGAAATCATTTGTTCCCGTCGACGGACGTTGTGAAGTCGAACAACTTGGTCCCTGGACGATGATTAACGACACATACAACGCCAGTCCGGCGTCCATGCAAGCGGCCTGCCAGTTGTTGGCCGACTGGCCGACTGGAAGCAAACGAATTCTCGTTGCGGGCGACATGTTTGAACTTGGCGAAGCTGCGGATGTCTACCATCAGCAATTTGGAGCCGACGCGGCGAAGACGAAGTTGAATTATTTGTTGGCGTTGGGACCGCACGCAGACCAGGTCGCGGCGGGCGCTATCGCGGCCGGTTTTCCGTGGCACGGCATCGCAACCTGCCGGGAACTGGATACGTTGCTGGCGGTTCTCGACTGCTGTCTCGATGTGGATTCGACAGTACTTGTGAAGGGTTCGCGCGGCATGCGCATGGAACGCGTCGTGGATTGGCTGCGAAAGAAAGCCGCCGAGCATCCCCTGGCAACACAGCGGTTACGCGCTGTAGCTTGATCAGACAGTAACAATCTTTGCGAACGAAGCGAGACAGACAATCGCCACCCCCCTTGCGGGGGTGGGTCCACGGCCTATGCACTACTTCCCTCGCATTGACCTCGCCAGCGGGGGCCTGCCCTCGATTTCAGGACGATTGCGAAGACGCCGGAAGCAGATATTGATCAGAGTAGTGCAAAGGCCGTGGACCCACCGGGGCAAGCCCGGTGGCGTGAGATTTGAAAACAGACAGGTGAGATTCGAAAAACAATACAACGAAACGTTGATTTGACCGTGTGCAATTTGGGTTTGCGGGAATCCTAGCACAGCACACTGGGTCTGGGCTGAAGCATACGACATTGGAAGGTGGTCACTGGGTCGATCACTCTCTGCTGCCGCTTCACGGTCAAGTCCGCGCCGGGTGCCGAGTACCTCCCTCGGCACCCGGTTTTTTTATATCATGAAGAGATCATGCTCGTCTTCCTGCTGCATTATTTCGGCCCTGCGTTAGAGCGTCTAGAGTTTTTCTCGGCGGGTGATTCCCGCGTTTTCTTAACCGCGCGAATTGCCCTGGCGAGTTTATCCGGATTTTTGCTCGCACTCCTGCTGGGCCCTCTGGCGATTCACTGGTTGAAGCGACACGCGCGGGAACGGATCGCCAGCGGTTCCGAACGCCTGGATGAAATGCATCAGCACAAACAGTCGACGCCGACCATGGGCGGCATCTTCATTTTGGGGGCCGTTCTCGTAGCCACATTGATGTGGGGCGATCTCTCCAGTCTGTATGTCCTGTCGGGCCTGGCGATCACAATCATGTTCGGCGTGATTGGTGGGATTGACGATTGGGTCAAACTGAGTACTCAGACAAAGGGCTTAACGGCACGTCAGAAATTTGGGTTGCAATGCATCGCGGGATTACTGATCGTGGCCCTGTTATATTGGCAACTGGGGCAGTTGGCTCCCAGCGAGACTTTTTCCGGAAACTACACCGATCTGTTCCTGCCCTGGCGTGATGCCCGCATCGCACTGGGCTGGCTGTTTCTTCCCTGGGCGCTCTTTGTCCTGGTCGGAAGTTCGAACGCTGTCAATCTGACAGATGGTCTGGATGGCCTGGCGGGAGGTTGCATGGTCTTTGCCGGGACGGCGTTTGTCGCTTTAACTTACCTGGCCGGACATCGAGTGATGGCCGGTTATTTGCACGTGCCGTATGTCCCGGGTTCCGGCGAACTGGGAGTTGTAATGGGCGCGACGGTCGGGGCGGTCCTGGGCTTCTTGTGGTTCAACTGCCATCCCGCCGAAGTCTTCATGGGCGACACGGGATCGCTCCCGCTCGGTGGGTTGATTGGCTATGCCGGCCTGGTGACTCGGCAAGAGTGCCTGCTGGTCATAGTGGGCGGAATTTTCGTCATCGAAACCGTCAGTGTCATGGCCCAGGTCTTCTGGTTTCGCCGCACCGGACGGCGGATTCTGGCCTGCAGCCCGCTACACAATCACTATCTCTTCCGGGGTTACCACGAGATGAAAATCGTGGTTCGATTCTGGATCACAGCCGCCTTGCTGACGATCATCGCGCTGGCGAGTTTGAAATTACGCTAGTCTCAGTCGCGGAATCAATGAATTACCTGCGAAGAGACGTCTACCCTGATTGTGCTCATATTCAATTTCGCTAATATATGGGCCAACGGCAGGTTGAACTGATCCGATACCAGATGTTCGCGAATTGGGATGGTCAATATGAAGCGGTTGCTATTGGTAGGTCTGACTCTGGCTGGGTTATTCGGGACCATTGTCCTGGCGAAATCGGACGTCGTGCCGTCGTTGCTGAAAATCGAACAACAACCGACGGTCAATCCCTGGACCCATCTGAATCTCAACAATCAGCCCAAGAATTTTCAGTTCGCGGTCGTGACTGACCGGACTGGCGGACACCGCAAAATGGTGTTCGAAAAGGCCGTTCGGAAACTCAATCTGTTACAGCCGGAATTCGTGGTCTCGGTGGGTGATTTGATCGAAGGGTACACCGACAAGCCCGAAAACATGGCCAAACAATGGGACGAATTTCAAGGCTACGTCAAACAATTGAAGATGCCCTTCTTCTATGTGCCAGGCAACCATGATATTTCCAATCTCCCGATGCTGAAGGAATGGGAGCAGCGGTTGGGACGGCATTATTACCACTTCGTCTATCACAATACGCTGTTCCTGATCGTGAACAGCGAAGCCACTCCTGGTTCAAAGATGGAAAAACTGGGCGATGAGCAGCTGAATTACCTGCGCAAGGTGATTCAGGAAAACGCCAATGTGCGTTGGACTTTCGCCTTCCTGCACAAACCATTGTGGACTTACGGGGCGGACAAGTTGGGCGCCGGAACAGGCTGGGAAGAATTGGAAAAGGCGATGGAAGGCCGCAAATGGACAGCTTTCTGCGGCCACGAGCATCGCTACGTCAACTTCAAACGGAATGGCAATGATTATATTCAGCTCGCGACAACCGGCGGTGCGAGCAAGATGCGAGGTAAAAAGGAGGGTGAATTCGATCAATTCGCCTGGATTACGATGACCGACGAAGGCCCCGTGGTCGCGAACGTCCTGCTGGACGGGGTCGTTGAGTTGAATTTGAAAGATGACCTGGAATACGACGTCAAGATGGCGGACGCCCAAAAAGTGCAACGCGAAGCTGCGGAAGAAGCTGCCAGGAAGAAAAAAGAGGCCGAAGAAGCAAAGAAAAAGGCTGCGGAAGCCAAACAGCCATAAGATTTCCAGTTCCCTCTGAAGTCCCCTCCGGGTAGACTGGACAACGCATCGACAATTTTGGATGTGTCGATCGTCCTAATCGGAGGCCCACTATGTTGAGTGTCCTGGGACCGCAAGGCCGAAGTTGTGGCGGTCTATCGCGTCGCGAAGTGCTGCGCGTTGGAGCGTTGGCAACTCTGGGTGGTGGTGTTCTGGCAAGTTCCGCAACGGGCACGGACAAACCGCCTGCAGGCAGAATCAAATCGGTAATCCTGATTGACCTGTTCGGCGGTCCCAGTCATATCGACATGTTCGATCCGAAACCGGCCGCACCGGTCGAAGTACGGGGCGAATTCGGGGTGATCTCCACGAGTGTGCCTGGGCTGCAGATTTGCGAACATCTGCCGCTGATGGCCCAGTACATGGATCAGGTGACGCTGATTCGGACTCTGTCGCACGGCTACAACAGCCACAATCCTTATGCCGTGATGACGGGATTCACGGGCGGAAACGATGCTCAGGATTATTTCTCGCGGCCCACGGACCATCCCAGTATGGGGTCAGTTTGCCATTTCATGGGACTGACCAAGCCGGGAATTCCGCCGTATATTGTGCTGCCCGCACTGCCAGGCTATTCCCAATCACTGCGCCGCTGCGGTCCGTATGGAGGTTATCTCGGTCAGGAGTATGACCCGCTGTTCAGCACGTGCGATCCCAAGCTGGATCGCGAACTCGCCGTCAATAAGGATTTCTATACGGACGACGTTTGGGCGATCGGTGATCCGCGACTGCCTTCTCTGCAGGGCGAGTTGACTGTCGATCTGCTGGATCGCAGGAAATCACTATTGGAGCAATTGGATGCTCAAGCGAGCCGCCTGGACGCACGGCCTTCCACCATGATGTCGCACTGGCAGAAACAAGCGTTCGAACTGCTCCTGAGTTCGTCGGTTCGGAACACCTTTCAGCTCAGTCAGGAATCCGATTCCACGCGGCATCGATATGGTCGCGATATTTTCGGTTCGAGTGTCCTGATGGCTCGTCGAATGGTCGAAGCGGGCGTGACCTTTGTCACGATTCACACGGAATCGAAAGCCAATGGTCATTGGGACACGCATAACAACAACTTCAAGATGTTGAAGAATCTGCGTTTGCCCTTCGTGGATCGAGCCGTGCCCGCTTTGTTGCAGGATCTCCAGCAGCGAGGCCTGTGGGATTCGACACTGGTCGTGATGATGGGCGATATGGGACGTTCTTCTCGCGTCAACAAGAACGCCGGCCGCGATCATTGGCCGCAGTGCGGTTTCTGCCTGATGTTCGGTGGCGGGGTCAAAAAAGGCTACGTCCTGGGAACTAGTGATGCCCAAGCCGCGTATCCGAAAGACCATCCGGTTTCACCCGGAGACGTCTGCGCGACAATTTACCATCTGTTGGGACTAGATCCGAATGGGATGGTTCCCGACCGCTCCAATCGGCCCCATTCGATCGCCCATGGTGGCTCGCCGATCAGCGAGGTCTTAGGGACATGAAAATGCTTGGATTGGGGATCGACTTGAAGGTGGTCCTGAGGAGGTGAAAGGTGCAAAAGGCTTCAACTTCCCACAAGTCCAGACGTAGCTGGTGGCCGATTCGCCAATCCGATCAAGTGCTGTTCGCCGAAGCCCTGAGTCAACTCTTAGAGACGGACGTGGAACTGAGCCATGCGATTCGTGCGGCCGCTGCAGCGAACCCCAGTCGGCGGTTCCGGTCCGCTTTGCGGGAAATGGCCCGCGACTGTCGGGCCGGATATGGCCTCGAAGAAAGTCTGTCCCGCACCGGAGCCACTGTGTCATCCGAGTTGCTAGCGGCCTTAGGTGTTGGGGAGCAAAGGGCGTGCCTGCCCGAGCAGTTGGCCTTATTCGCCAAACGTTACGATCCGAAGTCAGGGACCCGGTTAGCTGCGGCCGCTTTACGTCCGCCAGAGGTTGCTCGGTTTGCCGGCGCACTCGCGGGGCTATTGGCGGATCAACGTCTCACGGTGGATCTCGTGGAGGATGCTGGCAGGCTTGCCGCGGGGGGCAACACATGGTTTCAGGGAGTCATCAGCCGTGTCGCTACTGCCATGCGAAACCAAGGGAAGTCGCTCGCAAAGGCATTGGCGACCGAGCGCGGCACATTCGATCCTCTATTCTGCCTGCTGGTCGAATCCTCAGACAGTCGAGACAAACTGTGTGCGATTCTGACACGGCTGGGGCGAGATGTTCCTGCGACCAAGGGGTGGAGGTCCGCGCTTAAGAGATGGATTTACGCCATGCGCAAAAGATTCTATTGGTCCAACCATGTCGAGTTTGCGGGAGTCAATACAAGACGTCGTGTAACGCCCGATGACAATTGAGGCAAGCACAGTCGAGTTTGTAAGACTGTGCAATTTCCTTTGTAAGCTCCAGAGTCGGATCGAGTTTTTCTTTTCATCAAAACTTCACTGACAAGACATATTGCTTCCAGCGCTGTTTGAACGCGTCCAGGTCATCTTCTCCCAGGAC
>JAQGHT010000706.1 GCA_028291565.1 Planctomycetaceae bacterium
CCAGTGTCGGCGCCACATTATTCACCGTGACCGGAATGCCGTTCGCACTGAAAGTCCCATCTTCGTCCGTCGCAGTCGCCGAGATCGTGAAGGCATTCGGGCCATCGGCATAAACGTGTGTCGCGGATAACGGATTGCCCGAAACCGTCTGCGTATTGCCATCGCCCCAGTTGATTGTCCAATGATCGATCGTGTCGGCGCCCGGATCACTGGAAGATAGCCCCAGTGTATAAATCGAACCTTCATCCGTAACACTCGCTCCGCTGACGACCAACGTTGGAGCCACATTGTTCACAATCACGGCAATGCTGTTGGCGTCAAAAATCCCATCTTCATCTGTCGCTGTCGCAGAGATCATGAAACTGTTGGGGCCATCAGCATATACGTGAGTCGCCGATGAGGGATTGCCCGAGACCGTCTGCGTGTTGCCATCGCCCCAATCGATCGTCCAATGCACGATCGTGTCCGTACCCGGATCGCTGGAAGACAGGCCCAAGGTGTAGACCGAACCTTCATCGGTGCTGCTGGCACCGCTGATCATGAGCGTTGGAGCAACGTTTTTGACCGTTACTGCCAGATTGTTGGCATTGAACGTTCCGTCCTCGTCGGTCGCCGTCGCCGAAACCGTAATGCTGTTGGGCCCATCCGCATAAATGTGAGTGGCAGAAGAAGGATTCCCGGACACCGTTTGTGTGTTGCCGTCACCCCAGTTGATCGTCCAATGATTAATCGTGTCTTGGCCCGGATCGCTGGAAGACAGACCGAGAGTATATGCCGAACCCTCGTTGGTGCTGGTGGCGCCGCTGATCACCAGCATGGGCGCCACATTGTTGACCGTCACCGCCTGATTGTTGGCGTTGAATGTGCCGTCTTCGTCGGTTGCAGTCGCAGCGATTGTGAAGGCATTTGGCCCATCGGCATAGACGTGAGTGACGGACGAGGGATTTCCCGTGACAGTTTGAGTGTTGCCATCGCCCCAATTGATCGTCCAATGATTGATCGTGTCCAGCCCCGGATCACTGGAGGACAATCCGAGCGTGTAGGTCGATCCTTCATTCGTACTGCTCGCACCGCTGATCACCAATGTCGGTGCAACATTGTTGACGGTTACCGCCAGATTGTTGCCATTAAACGTGCCGTCTTCATCAGTTGCAGTCGCCGAGATCGTGAAAGCGTTGGGGCCATCGGCATAAACGTGAGTCGCTGACGACGGATTCCCCGAAACTGTCTGCGTGATGCCATCGCCCCAAATGATCGTCCAATGATTGATTGTGTCCTGACCGGGATCACTGGAAGACAGCCCCAGCGTGTAGACTGAACCTTCATCCGTAATGCTCGCGCCGCTGATGACCAAAGTCGGAGCGACATTATTCACCGTCACCGCCAGACTGTTCGCGTTGAATGTCCCATCTTCATCGGTCGCTGTTGCGGAGACCGTAAAACTATTGGGGCCATCGGCATAAACGTGAGTCGCTGACGACGGATTCCCTGACACGGTCTGAGTGTTGCCATCGCCCCAGTTGATCGTCCAATGATTGATTGTGTCGGCACCGGGATCGCTAGACGATAGGCCCAGCGTGTAGGTCGAACCTTCATTCGTGCTGGTGGCACCGCTGATGACTAAAGTCGGAGCAACATTATTGACGGTGACTGCCAAATTGTTGGCGTTGAACGTCCCGTCTTCGTCCGTTGCGGTTGCGGTGATCGTGAAGACATTCGGACCGTCGGCATAGACGTGAGTGGCCGATGACGGATTTCCGGACACGGTCTGCGTATTCCCATCACCCCAGTTGATCGTCCAATGAACGATCGTGTCCGGACCGGGATCGTTCGACGACAAGTCCAGCGTGTAGACTGCGGCTTCATCCGTAGTCGCGGCACCGCTGATGACCAGCGTCGGAGCAACGTTGTTGACTGTCACTGCCAACGTGTTGGCACCAAAAATTCCGTCTTCATCCGTCGCTGTCGCAGAAATCGTCCAGGCATTGGGACCGTCAGCGTAGACGTGAGTCGCTGAGGAAGGATTGCCACTCACGACATCGGTGCTGCCGTCGCCCCAGTTGATCGTCCAATGGACGATCGTGTCCTGGCCCGGATCGCTCGACGACAAACCCAACGTGTAGACGGCGGCTTCATCCGTGCTGCTCAGGCCACTGATGATCAGTGTTGGTGCCACATTGTTGACGGTGACTGCCAACGTGTTGGCATCGAAGGTTCCGTCTTCATCGGTCGCGGTTGCCGAAATTGTGTAAGCATTCGGACCGTCGGCATAAACGTGAGTCGCGGACAAGGGGTTCCCCGACAAAGTTTGCGTGTTGCCATCACCCCAGTTGATCGTCCAATGCACGATCGTGTCAGCGCCCGGATCACTGGAAGACAGCCCCAGCGTATAAACCGAGCCCTCATTCGTGCTGCCAGGCCCACTGATGACCAACGCTGGCGCCACGTTGTTGACTGCTACCGCGACGGTATTGGCATTAAACGTCCCGTCTTCGTCCGTTGCAGTCGCCGAAATCGTGTAGGCATTCGGACCGTCTGCATAGACGTGCGTCGCCGAGGAGGGATTGCCGCTCACGATGTCGCTGTTTCCGTCACCCCAGTTGATGGTCCAATGAACGATCGTGTCTTGGCCGGGATCGCTGGAGCTCAAGCCGAGTGCGTAGACCGAACCTTCAGCAGTGCTGCTGGCCCCGCTGATGACCAGCGTCGGTGCGATGTTGTTCACAGTCATCAGCAGATCGTTCGAAGCATACGTCCCATCTTCATCGGTTGCGGTTGCCTTAATGGTATCAGTATTCGGCCCGTCGGCATAAATATGCTCGACGGAACCGGGGTTGCCATTCACGATCTGGATATTGCCATCACCCCAATCGATCGTCCAGTGGGCAATTGTGTCGGTACCCGGGTCATCTTCCGACAATAGACCGAGTGTGTACAAAGAACCCTCATCGGTGCTCGAGGCACCACTGATCGTCAGTGTCGGCGCGACATTGTTAACCGTCAACTGGAATACCGTATTCGTAATCCCGCCGTGACCATCGTTGACAGTGATTGTCACCGGTTGAGATTGGTCCGGACCATCCGTACTGTCAAAAGTCCACAACCACTGACTGAGATCTTTCGGATTTTGAATGACTGTTCCGATACTGGAAGTCACGATCACACAGCAACTCTCGCCGTCGGGATCACTCAACAGTCCGGAATTTGTGGCAACCTGCCCTTCGTCGACAGTGACGGCACTGGCACTCGCGTTGATGGTCGGTGGGAGATTACTGACGCCGAATCGTTGTGAGTAATCAAGTGACCGTACCTCGGTCGGTGAGAGTGCCTTGTTGAATTGATAAACTTCGTCAATTGAGCCGTTCCAGAAGAAGCCCACGGACTCGTTGTCACTGCCAGCGCCGATATACAGTGGATGGCTATCGTAACCGACCATAAATCCCGTTGCCGTGGTGGTGCTGGCCACCAAGCCTCCGTTGAGATACAGATTCAACTTTCCCGTCGAGCTATCATAAGTCTCGGTGGCCTGATACCACGTATTCGTCGATGGAGTTAGCGGGACGCTCACAGAGACAAATTGCTGACTGCTCGACGTTATCCCCGCATTCAGATTACCATTTTGAAACCAGATCACAAAGGAGTCGTTGGTTGCAGTCCCAAATGGTTTGTCGAGAATCACACTTATCGGAACGAACGACGATGTCATGAACCGGGCGCTGGCTGTGAAGCTGGCGTTATCCATCGAAACGGAATTGGGCACCGCAATGTCGTCGTTGACCCCATCCAAATGGAACGCTTGCCCGTCATAGCCTGGCCCAAAGGTCGCCCCGTTCTGCAAAATTCCCGGATTCGGACCAACGGCATCCGTGGCGTTACCGTCCGCCTTCCAGTAGCTGACAAAGTACGACGGGGGATCTGAAGAGTTATCAATTGGCGTGGTGTCTGGAACGATTCCCGTCACGATGGCATTTGTATGCAGCGTCCCGGTAGCGGTGGCCGTGACGACAAACCGCAACGATTCGCTCTCGTTCGCCCCCAGACTGGCGCGATACCACGTCAGCGTGTTGCCAGTCAGCGTATAGCCTCCAGTCGCTGAAACGAACGTTGTGTTGGCAGGAAGAGTAGTCGTCGCGACATAACTGGCTGGCAAACTGCTGTGATTGTCCACGCAGATGATGAATGTGTCCTGATTGCCCGCCGAGACGACCCCAATGTTGGACTGGCCCATGTCCACGCTCAGGTCTTCCGAGATCGTGTCCGTCACCGTCGCCGAGTTATTTGTCGTGTCATAATCGAGGTACGCGGACGACGTTTGAACCGAATCGCTGATGACTTGATCGGCCGTTTCGGTTCCATCCAGTTTGACCTTTAATAGGAGGACTTTATCGTCTCCGGACACGAGATTTCGTGTCGCAGCAACAATTGTTCCCGCACTGCCAACGGCGGGAGTCGAAGCGACCCATCCAGAGGGGACCGTCAAAGAGACAAAAACCGTGTGGGCCGGCAACAGATCCTTGATCGAAGCAAATTCGGCATCGTCTCCGGTGTTCGTCACATGAATTGTGTAGGTGATCGTGCCATCCAGCAAGACTTGTGTGATGTCGCTTGTCAGAGATACGGCAGTATCGACGCGCTGGGCCTGGAACTTAGCCGTCCCAAACTCAGGACCGTTATTTGCGCCACCGGCCAGCAGGTAATTGCCGTCGGGAGTGATCACTGACTGTTGTGCGGAATCCTGAAGTCCTGAGCCAGCGTCAACAACCAGGTCTGGGTCATGATTGACGACGTCCCAGGTCGTATCAAACGTTCCATCCGAATTATAACGAATGGCAAGCGTGTCCTGAGCGCCGCCGACTCCTGGTGGCGCGTATCCACCGCCGACAATAATCTTGCCTGTTGGCGTTTCCCGAATTGAGTTCGCGGCAATGCTGATGGCCGGATATTCGTGACGAATCCCGTTGACAACGGGCAGGCCATCGCCCGCAATGGCAGTGCCGGCGAATGACGGATCTGGCGTTCCGTCGGTCAGCAGTCGAACGACCATAACCTGGAAATGTCCGCCATCCGTTGATGCGACAGCCAGTATCTTTCCGTCTGTCTGGAACTCCAGATCATTGATCGTGCCCGCAGTTCGACTATCGGCGTTGAATGGCAGGAACGTAACGCCGCTCGTACCGAATTTTGAATCGATCGTTCCGTCGTCGTTAAACCTTGCAATAAACCCGCCACTGTCACGCGCACCATAAGCGGAATTGTATGTTCCAGGCATTCCGGTCGTTCCGGAAACGACCAGTTTGTCATTGCCGTCAATTAAAATATGGGAAACGCTGGTGGCTTCATCCGGCTTGAAGGAAGAAGCAGCATCTGTGTAGGTATTGACACGGTACGTCAACTGCCCGTTTGTGCCAAACGAATGATCGAGTGTCCCGTCGGGAAAATACCGGGCAGCTTCCATGAAGGCCTGGCTGCCGTTGTCATGGAAGCCTCCAACCACAAATTGACCCGCTCGAGGGCCATCTTCGTAAATCGCGATGGTGGTCGCTCGATCAAAGGGCGAGAATGACGTGGTCAGATAGCCTTTCCCATTTCCGAAGGACGTATCCAGAGTCCCGTCCACATTGTAGCGTGCGATGAGCCAGTCCCATCCATCGACACCGCCCGCCATTGATGCGATCGCCAGCACTTTGCCTCGCAGGGGGCCCGATGTGTAGACTGTGCCACCTTCGGCTCGCAGAATTTGATTATTGGGAAGATGAAAATCGGAGAGACCCGTTCCCGCCCATGTCGTATCGGGCTCCCCATCGGGATTGTAGCGGAGAATTCTTAACTCGGTACTACCGTCATAACTGCCAAACTGAATCGGCCGCCCGTCGCCATCAATGACCGTGGCGGATGATCCGAACGGGTCATAATTGGTCGTGACGGGAATCACATTCTTGCCATCGTTGCTCCAAGTCGTATCGAGCGGGCCGTCTGGTATTGTGTACACAGGTTGAAGATCGTCATCAACGATCGTCCCCAATCCGAAGTTGTCATAAATCAGGGCGCGAGTAGGATTGGTCAGATTGACGACGAACGTCTCGTTCGGCTCCATGATCGTATCACCGTTGACCCACACGGTGATCGTCTTGCTGATATCGCCGGGTGCAAATATCAACGTCGTTGGATTCGGAATCGGATCAAAATCGGTAGCGGAAGCCGTTCCGGTCGCGATGGCGGTATAGTCGACAGTCACCGTCGTACTCGCCGGGGCGCCGAGTGAGACTGTGAAAACGACTGCAACCTTGCCACTATCCCCTTCCACGACCGAGGCATCGCTGATTGATAACACATTGGCATCGACCGTCACCAGCAGGGGATTCGCCAGGTAGGCGCCATCTTCATCGGTCGCAGTGGCGTTGATTACGTAGCTGGCTGAACCGCTGTTGTAAAGGTGCAACACCGATGATGGATTGCCGGAAACCGTCTGAATCGAACCATCGCCCCAGTTAATTGTCCAGTGATTGATGGTGTCAGAACCGGAGTCACTGGAGGAAAGCCCGAGCGTGTATTCAACTCCGTTATTCGTGGAACTATTGCCACTGATTACCAGAGTGGGAACCACATTCTTGACGGTGACCACCAAAGTATTCGCGTTGAAAGTGCCGTCTTCATCAGTCGCGGTCGCACTGATAGTGTAGCTGTTCGGACCATCAACGTACGTATGCAAAACTGCTGCCGGATTGCCGGTGACTGTTTGCAAGTTGCCGTCACCCCAGTTGATCGTCCAGTGATTGATGGTATCGGCGCCTGGATCACTGGAAGACAGAGCCAGCGTGTAGGCCGCCCCCTCATTCGAACTGCTGGCCCCGCTGATTGCGAGCGTCGGCGCGACATTAAGAGCGGTCACGACGAGTGAATCGGTTACCGTCGATGAGCCTTTTGTCGCATTGACAACAACTGTATAGGACCCGTTGTCAGCGTAAATATGCGACAGAGCGAACGAAGAGCCGCTGAAAGCCAGTGGTTGTGTTCCGCTGCCATCTCCATAATCAACGGTGGCAGTCCACGTTTCGTCTACAGGCGAGGCAATGGATCCAGTCGAACTGAATGTGCTCCCTTCGTAGATTGTTTGATTGGCCCCCACCGTCAAGACTGATTGAACGGTCAAGGTGACTGTCGTCGGATCAGAGTTGCCATCCGAACTCGTGTCCTCATAGACAAAGGCATCAGTGCCATGGAAGCTGTTCGCGGGCGTGTAGGTGAATGAACCGTCTGCGCTCAGCGACACCGTTCCATGTGCGGGGCCCGTGATCAAAACAGCGGTGATGGCATGCATTTCTGGCGATGAGTCATTGGACAACACGCCTGGCGCGGCCACCGAGATCGAATTGTTTTCATTGACGATAAAAGAATCCGCCACTCCGACCGGCGCCAGTGCCTTACCGGCGATGCTTGCTGTGACGATGCCCTGGATTTCAGCGGGAGTCAACGCCTGGTTATAAATCGACAATTCATCGATCTTGCCATGGAACAAATACGGTGAATCGTAATATCCGCCGATGATCAAGGGACTCGAATTCGTCGAGATGGACGCGGAATAAGCCACCGAACCATCTAGAACTCCGTTGACATAGACCTTCATCGTGGTTCCGTCATATGTCGCCGCGACATGATACCACTGGCTTGGGACGAACGAAGTGCTGCTTACGACCTGCCGTGAATTCTCGTTCAACCGGAACACCAGCTGGTTTGATCCACCGGTAAAAAAGCCCAAGGAATAAGCTCCCTGGCTGCCGATTCCCAAGGTCCCTTTGTAGACCAGTCCATTATTGAAGTTGTTGGTGGAGAGGTTCACCCAGCCTTCAATACTCAGCGAACTCGTCACATTCAGACTGGGTGACGAGGGGACACTGACATAGCTACCGCCATTGAAGTTGAACGCCTGGTTGACTTCACCTGGTCCAAATGTGGCTCCATTCAAAGTCCCATTGTTCCCGTTTTTAACGTCAGTGGCATTCCCTTCGGCTGGCCACCAACCCACCATCCCCGCCGGCGCGGGGTACTGATTGATGACGTCGATTTCAAACTGCTTTTCATAGGTCGCCGAGAATTGATCGGTCACGCGAACCCGTATGAAATACTTGCTCTGTGTTTCGAAACTGGTACGGGGAACAATCTGCAGGGCGCTACCCGAGATGCCAAAACTGGCATTATCCGTGCTTCCGGTTCCTGACACCAAACTATAAGTATAGGGACCACCATTGAGATCTGTGGCACTGAATGTTCCGACCGTTGTCAAAGGAGTGTTGTTCTCAGCGACAACCGTTGCCGACAACGCGATATCTGTCGGCACCGAGATCATAGTTGTGACAGGACCTGCTTGCAGCACAGCGTGATTCAGAAACAAACTGATGGTACTGCTCGACAAATTGGTGGTCACGATGTCGAGTCTGCCGTCGCCGTTGACATCCCCCAACTGCGCGTCACGCGGAGTAACACCTGTGGCAAAGGGAGAGCCGGCGTCGACATTAAATCCGCCGCTGCCATCGCCCAACAACACCGCGTCACTGTCCTGATGATACCGGCCAGAAGTGACAATATCCGGCTTGCCATCGCCGTTGACGTCACCAAGCACCACAGTCTGGGGTCTCGTTCCATGGCCCACGGATGGGGCGGCGATGAAAGAACCTCCGCCAGTTCCCAAAAGTACGCTGTCGTCATTGGCGCTGTTGCCATTATTGGCCACGACCAGGTCCGGCTTGCCATCCCCATTGACATCCGCGACTGCCACAGAGGCCGGACTGTTTTCAACGGCGAAGGGAGATCCGATTGCGGCGTTGAACGACCCACTGCCATTGCCCAGGAGGACACTCACATTGTTGCTCAGGACATTTGCGGTGACAATGTCCAAGCTCCCGTTTCCGTCTAAATCCGTGAGCACAATCGAGGTTGGACGCGAGCCAACTCCAAAAGACCCGCTTTCAATTGTGAAATTACCCGTGCCCGTCCCCAGCAGTACGGAGACGTTGCCGTTGTTGTAGTTGGCATCTACAATATCCGGCTTTCCATCGCCATTGACGTCTCCGGCAGCTAACGCGTTCGTCCGCGAAGGGACACCGACGCTCCCCTTAAGAGTGAACGTGCCATCTCCATTGCCGAGCATGATGGTGACGTTGGCACCGAAGTAACTTGAGCTGGCGATGTCGGGCCTGCCATCACCATTGAAATCCGCGATCACCATGCCCGTCGACGATGAGCCCATTTCGAAGGCGCGTTGCGCGCCGAAGGTCCCATTCCCGTTCCCCAGAGCCACGCTGACGCTGCTGGATGCAGCGTAAATCAGATCGAGGTTACCGTCGCCGTTGACGTCTGCGAGGTACGAGTTAGCCGGAGTGGAAGACACGGCGATGGGCGTCCCGGGAGCATTCGAAAAGGCACCGCCTCCAAATCCATTGCCCGCCTGATCCATGACGTTGGATCCGGTAATATTCAGGCCAATTGTGCCGGCACCCGAGCCGGAAGAAATACTGATCGTGTAATGCGCGGCATCAGCTCCTTGCACGATACTGGAAATCGATGCGCCCGAGACTCCGGTCGTGGTCAGGCTGAAAGCGCTGGGATCCACACCACTAACGTTCTCAGAAAACGTCGCCGCGTATTGCAGTGCAGAACCAGACGGTTGTGATGCTGCCCCCACCAGGGCCAGCGTGACTGTCGGCGCGACCGTATCAGTCTTCAATGTCCCCGCAGGATTGGTTGCGGCACCAGTCAGATTGGCGTCAACTCCGCCATTCCGGATCGTCGCGCCATTGAGTCCCAGTCCCGTCACGGCCAGATCGCTCGTGTTTTGACCAAATACAACACTGTAGTTGAAGGTCAAAATCGACGTTCCCGATCCCCCCGTATAAAAGGCTGTGCCCCCATTGTTCAATGCCAAAGTGGGCGCGCCATGCGTTAAATCAACAGTGACCGGCGAGTCGAAATTGACCGCGAGAACGGCGGTCTGCGCCGTTCGCAAATCCCCGTTACCCGCCGTGATTCCCAATCCGCTCGCGGCGACCGAAGTCACGCTCGACAGCAGGCACCGATCTTCAAGCCGGTCGATCGTAAAATCGCCCGAAACGGATGTCTGAGTTTTCCGCCGAACTGTTGATAATGGTGAATTTCGACGAAACGAAAATCTCGACAACCATGAGGTCAGATGCATTTGTTTGGCCCTTCAGCAGTTCGTCAATGTTTAGGAAATCAAGAGACTTTGGCGGGTGAAAAATCGGATAATGCGGGTTGGAAAAGATAAGGTGACTTCAACGCGAGGGAATTTCATCCCCGAAACCGGGGATTGAAAGAAAACTATTTGGTTATTTGGCGCGTAAAAATAGAGCGGCCAGTTCTGTCGCGGAACTGACATTAAAATGGTTGTAAATCGCCTTGATATGGTCTCCGACGGTGTCTTCGACAATACCCAACAAGCTGGCAATCTTTTTACGGCTGAGGCCATCCAGGAGCATGAGCATGACGGCCCGCTGACGCGGCTTCAGACCAACAAATGATTCTGGCGACAAGGCTTCCTCGGTGTTGGAATGCAACCAGGCAATATTGGAGTGGGCGACATCAACGACGTCCGCCTCTTGCCTTACGAATCTTGGCTTTCCCAAGTTTCGCAGCAAAAACATGGAACTCCAGGTATCGCCAGTGCTATAGCGGACGGTATGAATCCAGTCCTCGAAACCGGCCTTGACCAACTGTTGGCGCATCAATGGGTTGGCATCCCATTCCGAGTCTGTAAAGACATCTTCACACAGACTCGTCGCCTGGAAATTTTGCCGGACCCTGACTTCAATCCGCCGTTCGAAGTTTCGCGTCGCGTCGTGATCCAGGGACCAGGCCACAATGTCGCCGCGCTGCTCGTCGGTGAATCCGAAATCGACCAAAGCGATTGGAGTGACCGATTCCATTTCAGGCCAGCCACGCCCCCACGACCAGAATCCAGCGTCCGCATCAATCAGTTCCGCCAGGACATTCAATATCGCGCGGCGGCGATCCGCCAGATTGGGATTGTCGTCCCCAATGGCAAGCGCGCTCGCCAGCAGTGTTCCGACGATTTCGGTAGGCAGAAACTCGGAAATGATCGCACCCGATGTTGACATAACATGACTAATTTGTGCCGTTGAATTCGCAGGAATTCAGACTTGACTCGTCAATGATTTCTGAAACCTTGCGGAGATTTCTGAAACCTTGCGGATCCAGGTGCAACAAAAAATAGATCCGAACTCCTTTACAGACTTCGCTATCCTGGAATTGAGAGTGACTCGACTTCGGGAGATTCGTGTTCGAAACTGTGTCAACTCTGCCAATCTCCGACGAGGCCACCTGCACTGCCCGTTGATATCGCTGCATATCAGGCGACCACACTGCAAATGTCCTTGCAATCTGCCAACCTGTGAGTTAGAACTTTTTGAGAGAGATTGATACTTATCGAACATTGATTTATGTCGGGCCACGCCAGATCATGCCACGAAAATTTGAAATTCTGTAAAGTTTTTGGTGGAACAATAAAGGTGCATCATGAATCAACCGCCGGCTCATCTTTCTGACGAGATGCTGTCGGCGTATTTGCTGGGGAAATTGTCTTCCTCTGAGTTGGAAGCGATCGAAGACCATTTGTCTGACTGCGATGGTTGCGGTCAACGAGCCGTGACGGCGGAACCACGTGATGAGTTTGTGGATCTGTTGAAGTGTGCCACCGTCACAGCACCAAGTGCCGCAACGTTTCGTGAGCTGCACGTCACCGGAGTCACTCGATGCAATGCGCTGGACTCCACACCCAGTGATCTGCTCTTCCCAATGCCCGTGGGAGACGTGCCTGCCAAGACCACGTTCTCAATTCCGGCGGAACTCGTTGATCATCCCCGCTATCGCATCCTCCGCCTTCTGGGTCGTGGAGGGATGGGAAGTGTGTGGCTGGCCGAGCACCTGGTGATGCGGCGGCAGGTTGCGCTGAAAGTCATTCGCCCCGAACTGCTGGCGCAGCCAGGCGCCTTGCAGCGATTTCAGCGGGAGGTCGAAGCAACAGCGACTTTGAACCATTCGCATATCGCGGCGGCTTACGATGCAGAGCAGACCGGCGACGTTTTCTTTCTGGTCATGGAATATGTTCCCGGCCAACCGCTGACGGAACTTGTCAGGCGAGGTCCGTTGCCGGTCAATGAAGCTTGCCGGGCGATCCGAGATGCGGCAACTGGACTGGCTCAGGCCCACGCGGCGGGACTGGTGCATCGTGACGTCAAACCGGGAAACATGCTCCAGACGCCACAAGGTGTCGTCAAAGTCGTCGATTTTGGCCTGGTCTTCGCCGCGGGTACTGACAGCTCGATCACAGCGGAAAATATTGTGATGGGGACTCCTGATTATGTGTCCCCGGAACAGGCTGTCAGTCCCCGAGCCGCCGATGCACGATCGGACATCTATAGCCTGGGTTGCTCGTTGTATCACTTGCTGGCGGGCCAAGTGCCGTTTCCAGGCGGATCGATGGTGCAAAAAATCGACGGTCACCGCTATCGAACTCCCGAACCACTCACAACACTCCAACCGGCACTCTGGCTAATTCTGTCGCAAATGCTGCAGAAGGAACCGGCACAGCGAATCCAGACGGCGCTGGAAGTCGCCAAATGTCTGGAACCGTTTTGCTCGAGTCTGGAACCGGCAGATGTCGCCATTCCGGCTGTGCCTATGACTGGACAATGGCGTCGCAGCCGTGTCGCCTGGGCCGGATCGGTGGTTGGCCTGGCCCTGCTGGCCCTGTGCTTCACGTTTTTTGAGCACCGCGCGAAACGTGACGAAGTCGGTTTCGCCGTACCTGAACAAAATCCGGAGGGCCTGCTCTCGGTGGGAGGTAATTCAACTGGCTCGAAGGAAATTGTGCCGGTCGAATCAACTCCAGGGGCAGACTCGACTTTGCAGAAGAACGATATCCCCAACGTCATCCCGGAACATCGGGTCCGAAAACATTCCGCCCCCGTCCGCCAAGTTGTCTTCAATCGGGAAAGCAGTGTTCTCTATTCGGGAGGTGACGATGGTTGGATCTACGCGTGGAATGTCAATTCGGGTGAGTTGATATCGCGGATTGAGATCGGGAAAGCCATCAAATCGTTCAACCTGACGAATGACGGCACAGAACTGATGATCGCCACGGAAAGCGGATTGAGTTGGCTCAGCCTTGCCAACCCAGCGACCGTCAATATATTTCCCGACATTCCGCAATCCGAGGGGATACACAGAATTGCCGTGTCTGGTGATGGGCGACGTGCCGCAACGGTGTCGCAAGAGAAAGGCTTGGCTCGTGTGTGGGATACGCGCCGGCATACCCTTGAGCGGAGTTGGAGCGCCGCGAATTCCGGTGCAGATCAAATTCCCATTCACGCAATCGCCTGGTCACCAGACGATCGATTGCTCGCGACGGCCGGTCACAATGGACTTCGCTCTTGGAATCCGGAAACGGGTCAGGCAATCGCCCCCGCTTTCACTCAGTGGAGTGAACATTCGCTCGCATTTTCCCGTCGCGGTAGATTGTTGTTTGTCGCCGGTTCTCACACAGGTGTCAATCTCTTTGATTCACTCGTGGGTGTGCGTCTCGATCAAATCCCGGTTGAAGGTGACGGCTGCGTTGAGGTCACTCTGGATGGGCGTCTGATAACCAGTCATCAGGCCAATCTCGAACTGTGGGCACCCGCAGCGAGAAAATGCCGGGTCAGATTCTTGGGCTCGCGCCAAAATATCCTGAGTCTGACAGTTTCACCTGACGGACAGTGGCTGGCGGCGGGTGACGAGGACCATGGCGTCTGCATCTGGAGTATCCCATCGAGTGATTTCAGCATTCCGGAAGCCGCAACGCGTTCTCAGGCCGCGGCCGCAAACTTCAAGGAAATTCGCCGATTCACGGAAGGATTGGAGCGTCCGGAATGGCGTGCTCGAGTGGTCTTCAGTCCGGATCACAATCTGGTATACGCCGCTTCCAATTGGCATCCGACCGCCACTTTGGTTTGGAACAAGAACACGGGAAAACTCATCTCGCGAATCAGTTCTCCGCGGGAAGGATTTGGGTTTTCGCTCGCACACAATGGAAAGTTCCTATTGTATGAAGGGACGAATCATGAACTGATGCTGGCGACTGCACCTGAGGGTCAGGTCCTCAACACATTTCCAGGCCCTCCCGAGAAATTCTGGGACACCGCATTCAGTCCAAAGGATGATCGCATTGCCGTGGCGGGTGCAGAAGGGTATCTTGAAGTTAGGGACCGAATCACCGGCAAATCTGTCTGGAAAACGAAGGAACGGTTAGGAGTGCGCGCGGTCCAGTTCAGTTGCGATTCCCGACTATTCCTGACATCGGGTGAAGACCTGACTCTGTGGCGAGCCGACAACGGAACAGAGGTTTTCCGAATTCCAAAGGCCAATAGCAGCGCCTGTATTCTGAACAAAGATGCAACCTTCGCGATTTCGGCATTTATTAACCAGTTGGTTGTTGTCAGTATTCCTGACGGTAAGATTCTGCGGCGATTTCCAACAAACGGAAGTGGGATCGAGGCGGTCTGTCTTTCACCTGACGAACGATTTGTCGCCAGTTGCGACATTCTGGGCGATATCTGTTGGTGGGATGTCAATTCCGGAAAGCTGTTACACCGATTTTTTGCCCATCCGATCGGCGCCCTGGATATTGCAATTCAGTCTGACGGGAAATACTTGCTGTCTGGTGGAAAGGATGGAACGGTTCGACTGTGGGAGATCCCCGCTTTGTATCATTAGTGGCCAAGCCCGTTCGCGACATCAAAGTCACTCGGACAATGTGTTTTCCGGCCATCGAACGCTTCATTCATGACTGTGTGCGTATCACTGATGGAAACCTCACTCACCTGGCTTGGACGACTGGTGCAAACTCCATCGGGCGCGGATTGGCAGCGTCTGATGGATGTCTATGCGCCCTTATTGAACTCGTGGACCATTCGTTCCGGAGTGGCCGAATCCGATCGGGATGATCTTGTACAGGAGGTCCTGCTGGTCGTCGTACGCCGCGTCCCCGAATTCGAACATGAGCATCCCGGTGCATTTCGTGGCTGGCTCCGATCCATCCTGGCGCATCACCTGAAAGCCTACTATCGCAAGCGTGCGAACCGGCCCTGTGAATTTCCACTCGAAGACTTGACCGATCCTCGCAGTGCGCTGGCTCAGTTGCTGGATCGCGAACACGACGAACATATTGCGAGACAAGTTCTGCAGCGCGTCGAACGCGACTTCACCGCGCCAACCTGGATCGCTTTCCGCGAGCAGGTCCTGGATGGCCGTCGTCCCGACGAAGTGGCACAAAAGCTGAACCTGTCACTCAATGCGGTCATCAAAGCCAAATGCCGGGTCCTGCAACGCCTGCGACAAGAGTTCGAAGGTTGGTGCGACTAAAGCAAGAGCGGTCTTTAGAATCAGAGTCACCGCATTCATACGGCTCTAACCGACGTGCTCCTTGCCATCTCGCTCACTTGCGATACTGGAAAGGAGATCGTCAATTTCCAATCTGCCACCGCTCTGGTGCCGCGGAGCCAGATTTGAGAGTGCAATGACGACAGCATTCTTGATATCGCCCCCCGTGAACCCGTCCGATTGTGAACTCAGATTGTCCCAGTCGATTTCGCGGCTTCCGGGAACTCAACTGGAGATCATTTTCTGCCATAATATCCGTCGTTCCGTCGGAAGCAAAAGACAGAAACAAAAGACAGGCATATTATCTGTGGTCGACAGCTGAGGTGAGAAGGTAGAGCGGGATGCACTTGCAGTGCAGTAAACCTGTTTTGCGTGGATGGGTCAGAAGAGTGACTTATCGAGCAGGCGCTGGTCGATCGGTGCGCACCGGTTGGATCACTTTCGCCTGATTTGTGCTGGGAAGATTGCCATCGCGCAGCCGCCGGTATCGTGGTTCAGAGAGGCTGCCACGAAAAGAAGAGGGAATCCAGTCCGTCGGGATTAGCTCGCGCTGGGAGCAGTCAGCGGGGATTCTCGGCCCACAATGTTCTTCAAGAATTTCGTGCCTCGCTGCGCCGCGACTTCGTTCAGGCCATGAGCGCCGCCGAAGTAGGTGCCGACCCGCTTCGCTCCGCCAACCAGTTTTTCCAGCGTCGCCTTCCAGCCCTCAGCATCAATCTGCAACCGAGTCAGAATGTCGGGAACGGACGCCGAGAGACTCTGCTTGCCGGGCCGGATCAGCCGACTCGACCAGTCCAGCAGTTGGAGATATCCGGTCAAGGAAATGCCGTGCAAGATTCCGGCCAGTCCATTGCCCTGAGGGTCTCGACGATCCTCGCTCGGGAATAGCCAATGCCCTTTCTCGATGTTGGAACGTGACGCATACGGTGAGCCGCCCAACAGGGTCTCCAACTTGCCCTGGGCAGAACAATGTCCGATTCGGGATTTGATTGACGTATGCGGAGAGGCCATGTCCCTGGAGTGCTGCGGCTTGACGCAGCCCTCCCTTGATTGGAATAGAGACGTTGATGATTGACAAACCGTTCGACAGCATCTTCGGCTTGGAAGAACACTGTTTTGAACTTCAGCAGTCGCTATTTCAAACAAATGGAGGGCGGTGTCGAGCCACCGCACTCCAGGGATCTCGGGCAACTCGGGGTCAGGCTCCGCAGAATTCAGAATTGGCGGAAGAAAACATTGGCCCCGGCAAAGATCGGAATCCGCCAAATCTGAAATCTGCGGTGCCCGACCCCGTTCAGAGGTACGCTTCACGAATTCTTCCGACTCCACCAATCCTTCCACAGTGACCGCGGCCAGTCTTGCCGTCTGCGGAGTTCCAGCCAACGCCAAGTCACATGCCAGGCGTCATCGGCGATATTCAGTCACGGTTGTCTGGGTATTGGCGACTTCTGATGTCACGAGTGCACTCTGAAGGGGTCAGGCACCTCAGATTTCAG
>JAQGHT010000729.1 GCA_028291565.1 Planctomycetaceae bacterium
TTCTGAAGCTTTGCTTTTCTTGTTCCCAAGCTCCGTGTCGTCTCGTTCAGCCTACGATCTCCCGAATTGTGAAGTCCGCGAAGCGGAGCTTCGGGAGACGTGTTCCCAGGCAGAGCCTGGGAACAAGGAGGTATCACGGATTTGGAGGTTGTTCATGTCCCGCTCTCGATATCGCATCTTCGAAACAGAATTTCCCTATTTCTGTACGTGCACGATTGTTGGATGGTTGCCGGTATTCACGCGTCGCGAAGCCGTGCAGATCGTCTTCGATTCCTGGAAATACCTGCAACAAGAACGGCAATTTCAGATTTTCGGGTATGTCATCCTTGAAAATCACCTGCATTTGATTGCCAAGGCTCCAGATCTGCCCGACGTTCTGCATCGATTTAAATCGTACACAGCCCGAGAAATCATTGAACTCTTGAAACGTAGATCTGCCAGAGTCTTACTTAGTCAGCTGAAACATCACAAGTTGCGACATAAAACTGACAGCGAATATCAAGTTTGGCAGGAAGGGAGTCATCCGGAGCAAATCCAGGGTGACGAAATGATGTGGCAGAAGTTGGGGTACGTCCAAAACAACCCGGTGGAACGCGGCTACGTGGACGACCCGCTCCATTGGCGATACTCAAGTGCCAGGAACTACGCCCGTCAACCGGGGTTGATCGACGTGATGACGACGTGGATGTGAACTTGAGGCTAACTCGCGAGCCTCTCGTTCCCAGGCTCTGCCTGGGAACGCACGCATTCGAAGCTCCGCTTCGCGCCCACCAAAACCACAGGGCTGACTCGCCAAGCCCGACCGCGAAGCGGAGCTTCGGGACGTGTGTTCCCAGGCGGAGCCTGGGAACGAGATAGGGTGGGAGTTCTCCTGCTTCGGGCAGATTAGACCGGCAAAAAAAAATGCGGCTGTCCGGGAAGGGGGTTCCCGAACAGCCGCGTGCTCGCACAAGATGCTTGTCATATCCAATCAGCACAAGTCGTGCTGAAAGTGGGGTTGATACAACATTACCGTGGGGGATTTGACGGTAACCGGCTGATGCCGGGCTTGAGGAGCGGGGAGAGTTGCTTGTCGAGATCTTGAACTTTCACGGAGGTGCTCACACAGATTCCATTGGAATCGACTAACCATGTGGCCACGTCTTGAATCCCGTAATAATTCGCGATCTTATTGTTCCAGCCCTTCTTTCCAGGGTCATTGAAGTAGATTTGCGGCCAGGTGATCTTGTTTTTGGCGAGGAATTTCTCGATCGCCGCCTGGTCTTCATCCAGGCAAACTCCGACCAGTTGGACGCCTTGTTTCGCATAAGACTTTTCGAACTGCTGCAGCACAGGCAAGTCATCCAGCGATGGCTTCTTTTCCATGGACCAGAAAACCAGCACCACCGGGCTGCCGCTGAGATCTTGACCGAGCGACAGGAATCCGCCGTCGATTGTGGGGCCGCCTAATTGTCTCACGGACTGGCCCGGCAATTTCAGCCGGCGGATGACCGCTTGAGCCCGTTCGGCCTGTCGGGTCGCCGGGTAACTTTGTTGCAATTGAGTGTAGGCTTGAACGGCTTGCTTGCTCTTGCCGAACGCTTCGCAACTTCGAGCTGCGGTGTAGAGCATGTGCAAGCCGCGATTATCTTGTGGAAATCGCTTGGCAAATTCCATGGCCTGAGTGTTGAATTCCGTCAGCCATTTGTTCTCTTTGCTCAGATCATCTTTATTGGCTGCTGCCGCTCGTTTCGCATTGAAATAGGCCAGCTCGATCAATTTGAAGGCCGCGTCGGCCGCCGGTTTGGAATTCTTGTTCCGTTCCCACAGCGAGGCGGCGTCGTCGTATAAATCGGCGATGTGTTCCTTGTCGCCCTGCTCGGCCAATTCCAGCCGGGCATCGAGCATATAATTGACCGCGACGTCGAAGACGCGTTCTCGTTTCTTGTCACTGTGCGTTTGTTCGATCACCGTGCGGGCCACATTGATGATCTTTTCATTCAAAATCTTCCGGTGAGCCCTCAATTGGGCTGGATCATCCGTTTTTGGATTGGGTTGGCCTTTTAATTTCAGGATTTCTTGCAAGGTGAACTCGGGAGTTCCCGGTAAGACGCCGACCGTCGGATCATTTTCGTCGACGTCATTTACGAATTCGGTGTCTCCTGGTTGCGTCGTCTCACCATTTCCCGCCATTGCTGGCGACTCAACCGGTGGAGCGGTATCCTCTTCGAATTCCATCCCATCCAATTGCTTGGGAGGTTTGCCTGGCGAATTCAGTGCGACCGGGACAATATTACCGTCCTGGACAGCAGCTTCGGATGAGCCAGCGGCATCGCCCTTTTCGGCAGTGTTTGGCGTCGCCCCTTTGCCGCAACCGCACAAGGCGAGAGCAACGATGGAAACACCACACCAACGATAAAATTGAGATTTTCGCATAGCCTCTCCCTCCCTTGAGAGACAACGGAGAATGCCCCCGTTCAGAACCGCTTCGCTCCGACGCCGGTTGCGTAAGTCTTTAACAGACTTGATGTTTTGGACATCGCTGCGTGCTGCGTCGTAGTTGTGACGGGGCGGGTTGTATTTGAAAGACTGGGAATGACGCAAGAGAAAAAGTTACAAAACGAAAGAATCTCTCAAGCCCGCAAGAAGTAACCTGAAACAAGTTAAGTCGAACCCCCTGTCTTTTGCGTAAACCCTGTAATTTCTGCAATCCCGCCGTCCGGATGAAGATTCCCGCTGAGAATTCGGTACAATTTGAGGTTGTTATGGGGGCGGCTGATTTTTTTGAGCATGGGGAGCCAGGTACTTCCGGCTTGGTTCTCGTTTGAATGTCAGATTCGTGGAACCAGAGTTAGCACCCGGTGGCTCAGAGAATAGGCCGGAACGCGCTAGCGTCCAGCTCTCTTCAGATTTCAACTTCGACTTCAACGAAAAGGGTCTGTCATGAAAAATATGATCCGGAGCTCGACCAGTTCCTGCCAACGGCATTGGATCCTGGCCGGTTGCATGTTTTTCTGTTCTCTGCTGACTTTGATTGGTCCCGTTTGGGCCGAACTGAAGTCCGGACCGGAAGCGGGTGTGGTTGTGGCGGGATTCAAGACAATTGCCGTGACGGGCGAACTCGCTAAAACACCGGCGGAAGAGATTGATTATCTGAAGGCGAGAACAGATCGGACGACGGTGTTTTTGTTTGTGTCGGCCGAGAACTTTCAACGCCCGATTGCACGCTATCTGAAAACACTCGACAAATCGATTACGGATGGCATTGACGGAGTAGCGAACGTGGAAGCCGTTGCGGTCTGGCTGACTGATGATGTCCAAAAATCAAAGGACTATTTGCCACTCGCTCAGAAATCTTTGTCATTTGAACATACGGCGCTCACTGTGTTTCCGGGTGCGAAGCAAGGCCCGGACGGTTGGGGGCTCGATACCGAAGCACATCTGACCACGGTAATTGTCCGAGGCGGAAAAGCCGTCGCCAGCTTTGCGTACCGCTCAACGAATGAAACAGATATTCCCGCAGTGCTTCTCGCTCTGAAAAAGAAACCCTAATCTCTCAGTTTGAGGGAGCGACAGCGAGCGCATCGATAAGGAGTGGAATGTGGCCGTTTTGACAATGCTGGAAGGTGAAGAGAAGGGACGATCCTGGGACCTGAAACCAGAGATGTTGATCGGTCGCGAACCCGTTCAGTGCGACATCGTTCTTAGCGGCCGGTCCGTCAGTCGATTTCATGCCCACCTATTCGAAAACCACGGGACGTATTTCATTGAGGATGCAAGAAGTCGCAATAAGACCTATGTGAATGGCGAAATTCTCGAACGCAAACGGGAATTGCGCGATCGTGACGTGATTCGAATCTGTGGCGATTCTTTCTTGTTTCAAATGGTCCCATTTCCGCCACCATCTAGCGCGCTGGACGGGACGAAAAGCGATTTCCTTTCGGAACAGTCTTCCGATTCTGGTTTCGATTCGCAGAATAGTCACGCGCCCGACGGTCTACCGCACATCGTGAGCGTCCCAAGCAGCCGGGATCGCAGGATTCCCGCCATCGCCGATGGCCCAGACCTCGTGGACCAATCCGCGATTTTGTCGAGCTA
>JAQGHT010000770.1 GCA_028291565.1 Planctomycetaceae bacterium
AGCCGGACTGTGCCTCAAGAACTTCTGGAAATCCCGGTTCCACAATCACTTCCGAACGGGGATCGAACACTTGAAGTGCCGTCCTCGCCGCATCGCGGTCCGCGGCGCGACGCACTTGATAGACAACATAGGCCCGTGGCAAAGGTGCTTGATTTTCGAACAGGCTGTAGGCCACTTTGGCCCGAGATTCCCCACGTAGAGCGAGTTCGAGGGGGATCCGGCCGCGTTCCAGTATCTTCCAGCCCGCTGATGGCTGCACCTTATCCCCACCCACCGCGAAATACGTCACGCCTAATAAGTCGAGCAATTTTCCCTGAAATGTCGCCTGCGGTTTCGAATAAAAACCCGTCAATATTCGTACTGGATCTTCCTTGGGGCACAATGCCGCAAAGAACTCGCAATAGCGGATCAATGGAACTGGCTCGTAAGCTTGAATCTTGGCGACGCCCTGTTGCCAGGCTTCGCGATCACTCACCAAAAACTGCGGCGCCGAAAGTCGATCCTGCCCAATCTCATTTTGAATTCTCGCAAGAATGGGGTTCAACTGTCGCCACGCGTTCGGTGGAATCGTCCGAGTAATCATTCGACCGTGTAGCGCCAAGTCAGTCAGACAGACGAGCACGCAAACACAACCATAGAGATGCCTTCGATTCGGACAACACAAAATCATGACGACAGAGAACGTCGTGCCTAAAGCATATCCGACCGTTAACTGCCAGCGAATCTGCGGCCACTGATTGGCGATGGGCGATTGAAATGGTCCCAGAAAGGCCAATAAACACAAGAGTGCAACAGCTGTCGATCCGACCAGAATCGTCCAAATCCTCGTCGTCCGTTTGAGTTCTCGCTCGCGATTTGTTCCATTGCCAGCAAGCTCGAGAATTTGGTCGAGGCCAAGTCCACCTAACAGAGCGATCGCGAACGAAGCATGAAATAAGGCTCGCATGGGTGCTCGAAACATGCCAATCCCAGGCACGAATTGATGCAGCAAAGGAAATAGGGGGGTCTTATTGGCGAAACTAAATAGGATCGCGATGAGTGCGATTCCAACTAATCGCCGAGTTGGATATCGATGCCAACAACGACAGATCGCCCAAATCGATAACAAGGATGGACCGATACCGAAATACAGTACCGTTTCCCAATAAGATCCCCACGCGTAGCTTTCCGGCTGCATGCTGTTTTCTGGCCCGCCGTATGCCAGGGGGTCTAACAACTGCCAGAGACTCCGAATTTCAAGGGCGCCAAAGCTTGCCTGAGTGGCCGTGATTCCGGCAGCTCGAACGGCCTGTCTTAAATACACCCAAACGGGCAGCAATTCTGCCGCGACCATTCCCGCGGTCAAACACCCTGCACCAAACCACTGGCATGGGATTCTCCAGTTGGGCCAACCACTGTCGGAATCATGCTGAAAGAACCCATCCCAAAGAGCAAAGTAACTGAAAATCAAAACCAGATAATACAATTCCTGGACGTGGCTGCAAAAGAAAGCCATGCTCATTACAAAGGCCGCGCCGATTACGCCACCAGGTTGTCTCGAACGAATCCGTTCATAGCACAACCACAGCCAGGGTGCCCACGACATCAGACAAACTTGGCTGACATGACCTTCGCAGGTTTGCGCCAACATATATGGCGCTCCCAGAGAAAATACGCCTGCGGCCAGTCCGCCGATAAAGCTCAGACCGAAGCGTCGAGCGAGCAGGTATGTGCCAAAACCAGCCCACCAATGATGAAAAAAGACCAGCCAATTCGCGCAATCGATCCCGGGTAGTATCCAGTAGAGCCAGTTGAACGGGTAGAGTGCTCCCGACTGAGGATTCCCAATCCAAGGTACGCCTGCCATACTCCACGGATTCCACATCGGAATCTCCTGCGTCAACTTCAATCCAAGCGCTGGGAATGGGCGAAATGCCAGGACGTGACAGGTCAAGTCGTTCTGACCACCGGCTTGCGGTCCAACCAATAAATCGCCTGGAAATTGAACCATTCGCGACAAGCAAGCCGCAGTCGCCACCAACAGCCAAACCGCTGCGTACAGATGCTGGCGTTTGGTCAAATTCATGATCCCACATTTCCGGCAGACGAGAGCGATTTAACTTAAGGTGTGCGTGCTCGGTTCATGCGCTCGAATAACAATGATTTGTCCAGTTTCGTCGAGGTACGCGTCTCGGCACACGGTGGCGAACACGGCAATAATCCCATCGGCAATTTCGACGCCCACCATCAATGCCATCTCAAACTCTCGATGTGGAAATAACTTGGAGTTTTTTTACAAAAACAATCAAAAAGTGGAAAAACTCCTCTAGGCACGTCAGGCTGACTGAACTATAAATCCCCCGCCGGGACAAATGAGACATTTGGAACGGCGTAAGTCTCCTATCAACTGTCTCGCCCCTCCGACGCAACTCACTTCCTCACTAATCATTAACAGCAGATTGCCGCGACTTGGTTCGCCGGTGTTGCATTGGGTTCTCCACCCAGACACTCTGAATAACCAGGACTTTCCGGTTTTCCTCGCTGACGTTGATTAACTCGTCTGCTCGTCCTCGTTCGTTTTCCTATCTCGACAATTCACAATTCCCTCCCCGACATATCGTCACCGAATGTCACGCCTTCGCATCTGAACGCAATCTGCATTTCTTAATGCAATTTTGTTCGTGGTGCGGTGAGCGTCATTCTGTCTTGGATTCGCTCAGAAAGGAGTCCGTCATGCCCACGTTCCGTGTCGCGCTCATTTGCGTGCTGGCGGGGCTTACCTGCGGCCCCATCGGTTGCTGCTGTTCCGGCGGTGGTTTATTCGCCGGTCGCAATACTCGCAATAACCGGCTGGCGCAACGCCGTGCCTGGGAGTTGTACCGTCAGAACCAGGCTCTGCAACAACAGTATGGCCAAAACGCGGGAGCGCTCGGGGCTGAGACTGATCAATTGAAGCAGCAACTGGGTAACCTGCAGACGCAGAATTCTCAGCTGCAGCAGGAATTGAACGGTTTGAAGGGCGACCGAGAAGACTTGGCGAAACGTTACCAAAGTCTCGTCGAACTCTCCAAGACAGGGACAAATCCTCTGTCTGCGGGTGCCACTCAACAGCTGACCGACCTGGCAAAACGTTATCCCGGCTTCGAGTTTGATCCCAAAACAGGCGTCAGCAAGTTCTCGGATAATGTGCTGTTCGATTTGGGCAGTTCAGACATTCGCAAGGATGCCTCACCATTGTTGACAGATTTTGCGAGAATCATGAACGAGGGAACCTCGCAAGAACTCAACATTCTGGTAGTCGGACACACCGACGACAAACCGGTCGTGAGAGCCTCGACCAAGTCCAAGCATGTGGATAATTGGGGTCTTTCGACAAATCGGGCAAATGAAGTTGTCCGTATGTTGACACACAATGGTGTCAAGAGTGCCCGTTGCGGTGCCGCCGGATATGGTTCTCAACAGCCATTGGTTCCCAATACCGATGCGACAACCCGGCAAAAGAACCGCCGCGTGGAAATCTTCGTCCTGGCCCCAAATGCCTCGATCGCGGGTTGGGATAACGGCAACTCGACGAACTGACCAGAGTCAGTTCGCACAAATCAGCAGTGCAAATCAACAC
Source organism: Planctomycetaceae bacterium (assembly GCA_028291565.1). GTDB lineage: Bacteria > Planctomycetota > Planctomycetia > Planctomycetales > Planctomycetaceae > JAKFVC01. The sequence continues at coordinate 3,599 of JAQGHT010000770.1, forward strand.
GAACTCCCCCCTCCCCGGCAGCCTGGCCATCTTGCGTGGCCAGGCTGCTGGCGTTCTTTGACGGGCGGCGGGATATCGCCGTGCGGAAAAACAAGCTATCCTGGATCGGTTGTTGACCTCATACGTTTCCTCATTCAAGCTGCCCGCCCATGTCAGAAGATCAAAATTCGCCCTATGCGAATTCCCATAACGACGACCACCATGATTCCAGGTCCGGCCGTGAGGGCTATGAACGGGATGCTCTGTATCGGGACTCGGCGTGGGATAACCCCGATTCCCATTATGGCTACGGCCAAGTCCGGGGCTGGACCTGGTTCTCCTGGTTCGCCATTTTGTCGGTCGTGACTTTTGTCGTCGTTTTGCGACAACTCGACGGACCTCACGTTCCCGATCTGCCCCCTTTGGACGACTCGCCGGCGAGCATGCATGGCCTGCAGGAATTCCAAGGCCGGGCGATTGTTGGCATGGGCGAAATGCTGCGGCAACTTCCGGGAGCCAACCCCGACCAGATCAAGCAATTAGTTGAAGGAGACGATCCAGCTCAAAAGCATGAACACCTGATGGCGTATGCTAAGGGAAATTTCGGCCAGCGATTGCAGAACATCGTCGTGGTCGGAGATGTTTCCGGGCCAGAGAATGCGATGACTCTGCTCACCAGTATGAATTTGCAATTGAAACAAGAGCAATTGGTTCTCTCTGCAGAACAACAAGCGTTGCAACGAAGTCTAGGGAAGTTGTACCTGGACTTTCAACGGCAAAAATTCGACGCCCCCTCACTGAAAGACGAAGAGCGCCAGCGAATCCTGGCCAAATTGGGTTGGCATGGGAGCTTGGCTCTAACGCCGCCGCAGGCTCCCGACCAGGTGGCTCGGGAGGCCGTTTTGCACGGTCCGTTGCAATTCTGCGTTGCGATTTTTGTCGCATTTGGGACCGTTTGTGTCCTGGGAGTCTTAGGATTACTCGGATATCTCATATTTGGAGTGAGTGCCCTGTCCGGATCACTGAAATTCGGTCTTCGGCCCGGCACATCCGCGAGCGGGGTTTATGCGGAAACTTTCGCGATCTGGCTATTTGGGTTCGTCGGCAGCCAGCTCGCGATGAAATCCTGGCCGTTTCCTCAAACCCAGTTGGCATTGCTGCTCGTTATCATGTTTGGCAGCCTGCTGGTACTTTTTTGGCCTGTGGTGCGCGGTATCCCGTTTCGGCAAGTTCGGCAGGATTTGGGGTTAACGTGGGGCCGCGCGGGAATCGGGGAGCCATTGATGGGACTTCCCGGGTACAGCCTGATGTTGCCGATGTTATGCGTCGGAGTCGTCCTGATGCTGGGCATTGTCATGGTCTCTGCCGCCGCACAGCCGGTGAAGCCGCCCGGCCAGGAATCCGCATTTCAAGCAGTCCAGCTGGTGCCACATCCCGCGGTCGTCGAGTTCCTGCAAGGCGATCGCTGGGTTCAACTGCAATTGATGTTGCTGGCCTGCGTGGCCGCGCCGATTGTCGAAGAAATCATGTTTCGCGGGGTTCTCTATCGCCATTTACGCGATGCCTCACGCCGCTGGGGCTGGCTATTTAGCGGTGTCTTCAGCGCTTTGTGGATGAGTTTTCTATTTGCCGTGATTCATCCACAACCGCCGTTCGCGATCCCGGCACTGATGGGAATCGCCTGCGGTTGCACATTTGTCCGAGAATGGCGAGATTCCCTGTGGGCTTCCATGGCCGTGCATGCGCTCAACAATGGTCTGGTCTTCGCGATCCTCTGGATGGGATCGTTGTAGGCGAGTTTTGAAGAGATGCGATCAGAGACTGCAAATGAACGTGAATTTACTTCCCCTTGCCGCGGTTCTCCGGGGATCGTCAGCTTTGGCAGTCTTACTAGCTAATGACTTACGGCAAGCTCACACAGGGATGGCGACGAACGCAGGTGCTTTGTTTGTCGCTCAGGAGGCGGGAATTGGCCGGCGGACTTCGATCTGCGAACCGAATGGTACTGCAGGCCAAAGTTGACCGGCCGGCAGGATCGTCAGTCGAATCTGGCCGGAATTCTGGGTCAGTGCCGAATTCGGTCCGGGAAGCGCCATCGCCTGAGGCGGCAGTTCGCTAACCTGCCCTTTTCGGACGGTGCCGCCTGGAAAGACCAATTCGACCTCGGCTTTGGCCGGAAATTTCGCGAGCAGGATCGTGTTGATTTCTACCATTATGTTCGGCTGATCAGTATCGAACAATTCGACAATCACGTCCGTGGGCGCGACTATCTCACCACAACCCTTCATGAACACTCCGACCGTTCCGTGTTTTTTCGCCAGAATTGTCAGCGTCGGTGCTTCTGCGTCAAGTTGAGTCAGTGACGATTGGGCAGTCTTGATTCGAGTCTGGATGACGTTGACGCCGAAGGCTTCATTGATCTGTCCGGGAACTCCTTCTAATTGCTTTTTCAGAAGATTGAGTCGTCCCTCGCAAAGACTCACCTGGGCTTCGCTGGCCTCTAATTTGTTCCGTGTCGATTCGCGTTCTTGAAGTTCCCGCAGGTAATCACGTTTGATACCTTTGGGAAGTTGTACTTTGGAAATCGTCAGCGGTTCGAAAGGGAGATCGAATTCTTTACCGGCCCAAGCCACTTGAACTTCAGACGACCGTGCGGTGGTTTGGGCCAGCATCACACGATTATCGGACGCAAATAGCGCCAGCCGATGGTCGAAACGCTTTTCTTCAAAACTGGCCAGTTTGAGCTGTGCTTCAAAAATCTCGGCTTCGAGCTTGGCTTTCCGATCTGCGATTTCCACTGAGGCCCTGGCCTGAGCCTGTCGCAGCTCTGCTTCCAGGGCTGCCAATGCATGCTGCTGATTGGCCCGGGTCGTTTCGAGAGAAGCATCCTTGAGAATCAGCAACGGTGTTCCGGGCTTGATCGGATCATTGGGCTTAACCAGGAGCTTTGTAATTCGAGCCTGGCGACCGGCCGTGATGGATTCCGTCGCCGAACGGAGATAACCAGTGTGACGTTCTGAACCAATCCGGCTCAAACCGACGACAACAGCAATCCCTGCCAGCAGGGCGCTCAAGGCAAATCCAAGCATCCGCCGGTTGGAGGCAGGCAGACTCGAAAGATTCGCCGCGTTTGGAGCGTCCTGGTGGTTTGTGATTTCCTCGGTCATCGTCACGCGTCCCAGACAGGTCTCAATTTGAAGCGATCGAGAAGTTCGGGTGCGATAAAGTCATCGTCGCAAACTTCCCAATCTACCTCGGCGGCACGGTCGCAGGACAAAGTCCATCAGCTGAGTGATGTCATGATGCCAAGTCCGCTTCTTCAACGGATCGGTCGGCACGAAACCTATTCTGATTCAATTCACCACAGCCCTCAAAGCTTACCGCAGTGTCTAATTCGCGAACTGGATTGGCCAGTTTGTGCCCGCTGAGAACCCCCCGTCAACATAGATGACTTGACCGGTCATAAAAGCCGACGCCTTGGACGAAAGAAAAATTGCTGCTCCAATGAGGTCCTCAACGAGCCCCAGTCGTCGCAACGGAGTGTTCGTTTTGCCCCAGGCCTGCATGGTCGGTTCTGACCACAATTTGTTCGTCAGGTCTGTCAAAATAAAGCCCGGCGCCAGCGCGTTGACTCGAACGCCATATTCGCCCCATTCGAGCGCCATGCCGCGCGTCATCATGCTGACTCCGGCTTTACTCATCGCGTACGGGAGCACTCCCTTAAGAGGCGCATAAGTGTTCAACGAGTCAATCGTCGTGATCGAACCGTGTTGCTGTTCGATCATCCACTTGCCGATTTCTTGAGCCAGAAAAAATGTGCCTCGCAAGTTAATATCCAGGATGAAGTCAAATTCCTCAACCGTGAATGTTTCAACGCGTTTGCGTTTATTCACGCCTGCTACATTCAACAGCGAATCAATGCGGGGGAATTCGGACTTGAGTGTCGTCACAAGGTGCTGGATATCTTCAACCTCGGCCACATCACAGACAATTGTGCGTACGGCATGTGGGCCAGTGGAAATCTCATTGGCGGTCCGTTCCAAAGTCTCGGGTTCCCGGCCGGTAATGACGACTTGAGCACCCCGTGCCGCAAACCCCGCTGCCAGCGCCTTGCCAATTCCGCGGCTGCCGCCACTGACCACAACAACCTGATCCCTCACGGAAAAAAGTTCATCCGACATCGGCGCTCCTTTTGAATTCGTGTTCGCGATTATCCCCGTGACAACAGTTTGGACATCGTAATCGAAAATCGAACACCGTCACAACGTTGCCTGAGGCGATCCGGCTTCGTGAACTTTGGCTGATGCACAACGTATTGCAAATCTTATACTTGTGGTGCAATTCCACCCATTCGAATGCGAATTTGATTCAAAATCGCTTCATTTGCTGGAACTTAAGCTATTCTTGATTTGACTTAACTCAGTCAGGGGTTGCCTTTTTGATTCGTGTTGCCTGAGGGGCTTGCTCGAAGACAGCGCGAATGCTCGAAAAGAACTTGTTTCGCAACAGTGAGAATGAAACTTAGGTTTGGGTGAGAAAATATGTTAAACCACCCCTTTCGCAAGATCCTGATCGTGGATGACAATCCGCTGATGCTGCACTTGTTGGACAAGTTGCTGTCGGCCGCCGGTTTTGAAGTCTTTCAGGCTTTGACGGGGACTGAAGCACTGGACAAGATGCAGGACGAATGCTGCGATTTTGTGATCACCGATCTCAATATGCCGCACATGAACGGACTGGAGCTGTGTCGCCAGTTACGCCAACTGCAGCTGCCCAACTATGTTTTCATCGGAGTTTTAACTTCATCCGAGAGATCCGACGATTTAATTCGAGCGTTGGATTCAGGTGCCGACGATTTTTATCGCAAGCCAGTTGTCGCAGGCGAGTTATTAGCGAGACTGCGGGCCGGAACGCGATTTCTGGCGCTGGAACGACAACTTCGGAATCAGGCACGTCTCGACCCATTGACCGAAGCCATCAATCGTCGCTCGTTCGATGAATTCTCAAAGCGCGAGTGGGACTATTCCGACCGGCATGCAACTTCTTTGTCGTGCGTGATGATGGACGTCGACTATTTCAA
>JAQGHT010000776.1 GCA_028291565.1 Planctomycetaceae bacterium
TCGAGTTTGCAGTTGTCGCAGGAAATCGCGAGCCGCATTGGCTCCGATTTCGTCCTGTTTTTCGTCTCGCAGTACGGTGCCCACGAGACTCCGCAAGGCCGCGATTTCGTGCTCGACTCGCTTCACCTGAGTTTCCACTGGCTGTCCTTCCTGATCGAGTCTTTGCAGTTTTTGAAGCGATTCCTGAATCGAAGTCCTGTGCTGGGCGAATTCTTCAAATTGGAGTTCTTCCGGCCACAAAATCTTTCCCGAGGCGTCCTCGGTCTGGGACAAGTGATCAATGGTGATTCCGTCAGCCGTTTGCAGACGCACAGAAGCCAGTTCGGCGGTCGAGAGTTTCACTTTGCTGAAGTCAATTTCCCCCAGTTTCGAGCCAAATTGCTTCACGAGATAATTCAACGCGGCGCCGGACGCGATCCGCGAAGCTGTGGGCTGGTCGCGAAAATGTCGCAGGTCGGTCAGCAGGTTTTTATCGGCATGCTCGGCGATGACGGCCAGGTGGTCCGCCTTCAATTTCTGACCCCACTCACGATTGAATTCCAGCATCCGGATCCGGTTTTGAATGGCCAGCTTGAGAGCCATCTGGTTTTGGATTGCAGAAGTTCCGCCGGACGAATACCGGTTTCCGCGATAGCCGCTGTAGCCTCGGTGATATCCGTAGTTGTAGCCGTAATTTCGATAATAACTGCTGTAGTGCGGATGGTAATGGTGATGCGTAGCCGCTGGAGCGGTTGAGGCCGTGCAAAAATAGAACAAAGCACCCGCTAAGACGACAAAGATGGGAAGTTTCCACATGGTGGCACCGGTTTCTGTGACGTGGTGCAGGAGAGCAACACCACTGACCGCACACGAATCAAATTGGTGGCAAGGAACAATAGTCAAGCAAATTCCGATCCATACGTGAGAATGAATTGATAAATATTCTCAAGCATTTGCAGATTATGGCTTTACGAAAACGCGCAAAAAGATGCGCAAGTATCAAAGAGTCTCGGGTGTTGTCGATGTGACGTCGCTTGAGATCGAAACGATACGGCCCTTCGAACACTTTTTTCCAATCATCTTCAACTGTCTGGCAGCGAAAACTTCGATTATTAGTGTTCGGCAGCGTACATCAGTGTTCTTGTTGGTTTTGGGCCGTTTGAAAATTCCGGGACCTGACTCTCTGAGTCAGGTGCGATATGGCAGCACGCTGGCTCAGAGTGTGGAGCAACGTCCAAAGGCCGGGTTCTCGGATCGCCTGAGACTCGAATGACTTTTAAAGCCAGAGGCCACCGTCAATAATAACGCCTTGGTTTCAAATGGCCGTATTCCACGTGAATACGGTCGAGAATCGCCAGACAAGGAAGCGCACCGATGAGTCTGAGATGCCATAGTTTGGGTTCAATTCTGTTCCTTCGCGGATTGATCTGTGCTGTATTGTTGCTTTCCGGGATTGGCAATAGCCTTTGTGGCATCTCCGCCGCGGAGAAAGGTGTGAAGAAAATCGTCCTCATTGCCGGTCCGATTACCGGACATGGAAAGCACACGCATGAGTACGAGAAAAACGTCATTCTGTTGAAGCATCTACTGGATATGTCTCCGAACGCCAAAGGCATTCAGACGGAAGTCCACTTTCAAGGCTGGCCCAGAGATGAAAAGACGCTCGATGACGCCGACACGATTGTGATGATTTCCGACGGCGGGGATCATCGCGAAACCGATCACCCGCTGTATGTCGGTGAGCGATTCAAAGTCCTGGCGAAACAGATGCAGCGTGGTTGTGGGTACGTGCAATTCCATTGGACGACGTTCAATCCCAGCCGAGTTCATGATCAAATTACGGAATGGGTGGGCGGCTATTTCGATTATGAAACGGGCAAGACTCCCAACAAATGGTTTTCGGCCATTCAAACGTGGGAAGGCCCGGTGAAGCTGGGAAGTCCTGAACATCCGATTTCACGCGGCGTGAAGCCATTTTCGCTGCAGGAAGAGTTCTATTATCAGGTCAAGTTCCGGGATCAGGATCCACGCGTCAAGCCAATCATTGTCACGCGGCCGCCCGGCCAGAATCAGGACCAGGTAGTCGGTTGGGCGGTTGAGCGGACAGACGGTGGGCGTGGTTTTGGATTCACGGGTGGTCACTTTTACGGAAACTGGTGGCTGCCTGATTTTCGAAAGATGGTTTTGAACGCCATCGTCTGGACGGCCAAGGCGGATGTTCCCGAATCGGGGATTGAATCCGTTCTTCTAGAACCCGTAAAACTGTTGATCGTCACGGGGCATAATCATCCGGCGCACGATTGGCGGAAAGTCACTGCGGCATTGATTCCGATTCTGGAGCAGGATCCGCGGGTGCAGGTTGATGTCACAGAAACGCCAGAAGACCTGGCGAAGGAGAGTCTGGCCCGTTACCAGGCCGTCGTGTTGAACTACAGCAGTTGGGACCGAGACGGCTTGAGTGACGCGGCCAAGCAGAATTTCATGAAGTACCTCAAGGCGGGCGGCGGTCTGGAAATCGTGCACTTCGCCAACGGCTCGTTCACGAACACGCTGCCGAACAAAACGTCTGATTGGCCGGAATTTCGAACTCAGATCGTGCGTCGCGTCTGGGATCATACCCCCGGACTCAGCGGACATGACTCGTTCGGTAAATTCCGTGTCGAGATGACGGCTGCCGGGGATAAGCATCCCGCTACGCGAGGACTAGAGCCGTTCGAAACCGAGGATGAGCTCTATTTCAA